>DNAU01000133.1:10575-12895 GCA_003491925.1 Chloroflexota bacterium | reverse complement strand
GGCCCGTTCGTGACCGAGGACGAGCTCAAGCTCATCCTCGCGATGGGCGAGCGTGAGGGGGTGGTCGAGCAGGAGGAGCGGCAGATGATCGACGGCATCCTGGAGATGACCGACAAGGCGGTCCACGAGGTGATGGTGCCCCGGGTCGACGTGGTCGGCATCGAGGCCGGCCGCAGCCTCACCGACCTGATCACCCTGATCGTCGACCACGGTCACTCCCGCATCCCCGTCTACGAGACGACCATCGACAACGTCGTTGGGGTCGTGTACGCGAAGGACCTGCTCCGGCACGGCGTCCGCAGCGGCGATCCGCGGCCTCTCGCCGCGCTCGCCCGCGAGCCCTACTTCACCCCCGAGAGCAAGCACGTCGGCGAGCTGCTGAGGGAGATGCAGGAGCGCAAGGTGCACATGGCCGTCGTGGTCGACGAGCACGGCGGCACCGCCGGGATCGTCACCTTCGAGGACCTCATCGAGGAGATCGTGGGCCCGATCCGCGACGAGTACGACGTCGCCGAGCAGGAGGAGATCCAGTTCGTCAGCGATCACGAGGTGGTGGTGAGCGCCCGGTTCCCGGTCGATGACGTGGCCGAGCTGCTCCATCTCGACCTCGGCGAGACCGACGCCGACTCGATCGGCGGTCTGGTCTACGAGCGGCTGGGGGAGATCCCCAAGGCGGGGGCCGCCCTCCAGCTCGGGGCAGCGACCCTCACCGTCGAGTCGGTGCGCCGGCAGAGCATCCAGACGGTGCGGATCGTGAGCCCCGAGCCCCTGATCCTCGACCGCGACGGCGCCAAGCATGCCCCGGCCGGCGAGGGCCCTCCGGTCGGTGTCGAGCATCCGCTCTGACCCGAGCAGGGTGGACTGAGATGGCGGGAAGCTTCACCGACGAGGGGATCGTGCTCCGCCGGGTCAACTACGCGGAGGCTGACCGCGTCCTCACCGTGCTCACCCGCGAGCACGGCAAGGTGGGGGTGATCGTTCGGGGCGTGCGCAGGGCCGGAAGCCGCATGGCGGCCCAGACCGACCTCTTCGAGCGCAGCCGGATGCAGCTCGCCGAGGGCCGGGGGGAGCTGCTGGTGCTGGCCCAGGCGCAGCGGGCCTCGGGGCCGCCGTCGGGACTGGCCGGCGACCCCCGGCGGTCCGCCTGCGCCGCGGTGATCGCCGAGCTCACCGACCGGGTGCTCGAGGGTCACCACCCGGACCCCGACGTCTATGCCCTGGTGGCGGGGTCCCTGGACGAGCTCGGCGATCCCGGACGCGATCCGCGCCGGGCCCTGGTCTGGTTCGGTCGCCAGATGATCGATCGCCTGGGCTATGGCCCCCAGCTCGAGCGGTGCGCCTCCTGCTCCCGGCCCCTGGTCGAGGCGGCGGCGGTCTTCAGCGCCGCCGGCGGAGGGCTGCTCTGCCCCGACTGCCGCCCCGGTGACCCGGGTGCCATCGCCTGCTCGGTGCGGGCCATCAAGGTGCTGCGCGTGGCCGCCGCCGGCGATGCCGCCACCTGGGGCCGGCTCCGTCTGGACCCCGAGACCCTGGCGACCCTCGAGGCGATCATCGAGCGCGAGCTGGAGCACCACCTGGACCGCCGGCTCCGCTCCTGGGAGGTGCTCCGAGCCCTCGAAAGGTGAGGGCGGATACACTTCCCGCCCGTGGCCGTCCCATCCGACGAAGCTCCCGGCGCGCCCCCGGCGACCCCGCCGCCGTCCGATCTGCTGGAGCGGCTGGTCTCGCTCGGCAAGCAGCGCGGTTTCTTCTTCCCGTCGAGCGAGATCTACGGGGGCATCAACGCCCTCTACGACTACGGCCCCCTCGGAACCCGGCTCCGGCGCAACATCCGCAACCGCTGGTGGCGCTCCATGGTCGAGCTGCGCGACGACATCGAGGGGATCGAGAGCTCGGTGATCATGAACCCCCAGGTCTGGGTCGCGAGCGGCCACGTCGCCGGTTTCTCGGACCCGCTGGTCGACTGCACCGGGGGCTGCCGCCGGCGCTGGCGCGCCGACCACCTGGGAGCCGAACGGGTGGCCCGCGGCAAGCAGGCGGATGAGCCCGGCTGCCCCGAGTGCGGAGGACCACTCACCCCGCCACGCCAATTCAACCTCATGTTCCGCACCTTCCTCGGACCGGTGGAGGACAGCTCCGCCCAGGTGTACCTGCGCCCCGAGACGGCCCAGGGGATGTTCGTCGACTTCAAGTCGGTGCTCAACAGCAGCCGCCAGCGGATCCCCTTCGGGATCGCCCAGAACGGCAAGTCGTTCCGCAACGAGATCTCACCCGGCAACTCGATCTTCCGGACCCGCGAGTTCGAGCAGATGGAGATGGA
>DNAU01000133.1:6681-10528 GCA_003491925.1 Chloroflexota bacterium | reverse complement strand
AGCAGATGGAGATGGAGTTCTTCTGCGAGCCGGGCACCGACGAACGCTGGTTCGAGCAGTGGCGCGCCGAGCGCTTCCGCTGGTACGTCGAGGAGCTGGGAGTGCGTCGCTCGCACCTGCGCCTGCGCGATCACGAGCCGTCCGAGCTCGCCCACTACGCCAAGGCCGCCACCGACGTCGAGTACCTCTACCCCTTCGGCTGGGGAGAGCTGGAGGGGATCGCCAACCGCACCGACTTCGACCTCTCCGCGCACCAGAGGGCGAGCGGTGTCGACCTCAGCTACCTCGACCCGGTGACCGGGAGGAGCTACATCCCCTATGTGATCGAGCCGGCCGCCGGCGTCGACCGGATCATGCTGACGCTGCTCATCGACGCCTTCGACGAGGAGACGGTGCGCGGCGAGACCCGGACCGTGCTCCGCTTCCACCCCGACGTCGCGCCGGTGCAGGTGGCGGTGCTGCCGCTCTCCAGGAAGGAGGAGCTCACCGTGCCGGCCCGCCAGCTCGAGCACCGGCTGCGGCCGCACTTCGCCACCGACTACGACGAGACCCAGTCGATCGGACGCCGCTACCGGCGCCAGGACGAGATCGGGACACCCCTGGCGGTGACCTTCGACTTCGACAGCCTCCAGGACGACGCCGTCACCATTCGCGAGCGGGACGGCATGACCCAGGTGCGGGTGCCGGTCGCCGGCCTCGAGGATGCCCTGCGCGACCAGCTGGTCGCCTTCCGGCGGCGGACGGCTGAGCGCTCCGGCGCCGAGGGCGGACGGCGTGGCCGACCCTGACGAGACCGTGGACGTGCGCTCGGCCTTCCTGGCCGTGGCCGGGACGGCCCGTGAGATCGTCGCCCTGACCGTCGTCGCGCTCCACTGGAAGGAGCCCAGCGCCCTCCCCGAGATGACCGTGGGGGCCCTCGTCGCCCACCTGGCGCGCGCGGTCACCAACGTCGAGCGCTCCCTGGAGGCGGCAGAGCCCGCCGGGGAGGAGCCGATCTCGGGGGCCACCTACTTCGCCCCGGTGAGCTCCGACCTCGCATCGGGGATCAATGTGCGGGTCCGCGCGACCTCCGCCGAGGAGGCGCTGGTCGGCCACCGGGCGGTGGTGGGCCAGATGGACCGCGCCCTCGAACGGCTCCGGGCCCGGCTGGAGGGGGAGCCGGAGGGGCGTCTCGTGAAGGCCAGGGACGAGGTGCTCCGCCTCGACGACTACCTGAGGACTCGGATCATCGAGCTCGCCGTCCACACCGACGACCTCTGCGTCAGCATCGGCCGGGAGACGCCCCCACTCCCTGGCGTCGCCGTGGCCATCGAGGCCCTCGTGGAGGTGGCGATCCTGCGCCATGGCGAGCTGGCCGTGCTCCGGGCCCTGGCCCGCCGCGAGCGCGACCCGGATCAGGTCCTCCGGGTCATCTGAGCCGGGTCAACGGCGGGGGTGAGCCGGGTCAACGGCGGGGGTGAGCCGGGTCAGCTGACCGAGCCCGACGGCGAGGCGCTCGGAGAGACGGCCGGACCGTGACCCCACGGCATGCCGGCGAAGGGCCCGCCGCCGAAGGATCCACCGCTCGCGGTCCCGAACGTCCCGAAGGGGCCGAACGGCCAGCCGGGGTAGGTCCCGTCCACCCACGCGGTGACCCGGGACTGCACCTCCGAGGTGAGGGTGCTCGCCTCGGCCGAGGTGATCCTGCCGCTGCTCTCGAGGCTGCTGATCTGACTGTCGACGGCGGTGGTCACCGCGGCGACGACCTTGGAGACGCTGACGTCGTGGGCGCCGGCGACCTCGGCGATGCTCTGACCGGCGGCGAGGTCGGACGCCAGGGCCGAGGCGGTGACCCCGATGGTGGTGGCCGCGGCCTGGAGCGCCGCCATCTCCCCGGCGCCGCCGCCACCGATCCCGGGCACGGTGGCCGGCCGGGTCTGGTCGACGAAGTCGGTGACCATCTGGGTCAGGTTCGCGGTGAGCTTGCTCGCCTGGCTGGCGGTGAGCTTGCCGCTCGACACCAGGCCGTCGATCGCGGTGGTCTCGTCGCCGACCAGGGCGGTGATGACGTCCTGGGCGGTCTTGCCGTTCGCCGTCGCCACCTGGGCGACCGTCTTACCGGATTGGAGATCACTCTCCAGGGTCTGCTCGCTCACGCCGATGGCGGTGGCGGCGTCCTCGATGAGGTTGACGCCGAAGAAGGCGCTCGGCCCCCCGAAGCCGCCCCGGGAGTGGGGCCCGGGAGACGGGCTCGCGGTCGGGTTCGAGCCGCTGGCGGTGGTGGCCGCCGCCACCGGGGTGCCGGTCGCCGCCCGGGAGATGAGGAACCCGCCCACCGCGCTGCCCAGCACCAGCCCGCCCACGGCGGCGACGATCGCCACGCCGCGACGGAGCCCGATCACGCGGCCAGCGGGTGCCAGACCCACCGGGTCGCCGGAGGCTTCCGCCCACGAGCCCTCAGAAACGCCGGGCCAGGTGTCGTCGCCCCAGGCGGACGGCGTCCCCGGGTCGCCGGAGGTGGGAACTTCCTCGCTCATCACGATCTCCCGGTGGTGGCGCGACTCAGCGGTGGAGGACGGCGCCCTGCTCGTGCCCCGGCACGAGCCATCCAGCCAGTGAACCAGTTTGAGGCTCGGTGCCTGTCGACTCCATGACGGATCGGGGCACCGGGGAGCGGCTCCCCCAGAGGTCGGCCGCTACCTCATCCAGCTCCCGGCCATGGGGAGGTGGCAGGCGCCTCCGCCCCGCTTCTCGAAGTACTGCTGGTGGTACTCCTCGGCCTCCCAGAAGCGAGGGGCGTCGGCCACCTCGGTGACGATCGGGTGGCGGGACCGGCTCTCCGCGCGCAGCCTCGCGAGCACGCGCTCGGCCGTCTCGCGCTGGGCGGCGTCGCGAACGAAGATCGCCGAGCGGTACTGGTCCCCGATGTCGGGCCCCTGGCGGTTGAGCTGGGTGGGGTCGTGGATGTCGACCAGAAAAGCGGTGACCAGATCCTCGTAGCTGGCCCGTGCGGGGTCGAACACCACCTCGATGGCCTCGGCGTGCCCGCTGGTGTGGGAGCAGACCTGGCGGTAGGTGGGGTGGTCGGTGTGACCGCCCGCGTAGCCGACCCGGGTGGCGACCACCCCGGGGAGACGCCGGAAGGCGTCCTCGACGCCCCAGAAGCAGCCGCCTGCGAAGGTGGCCGTCTGCAGGGTGGCCGGGTCCGTGGCCATCTCCGGCTCCGGGACCAAGGGGGTAACGGGATCAGGGCTCGGTGACGTGATACTCATGACCCCATTGTGCCCCCTTGCGGGGCAGGCCACACGCGAGGACGGCCGCGTCGAACGCCGCACCCCGGTTCGCAAGCGGCCGCCCCCCGCCCCGGTGATACCCTCGCCTCGCCCTAGCCCCAACGGACGATCAGAGGACCCATGATGCCCGCGACCACCAAGTCCCGATCCGCCAAGAGAAGCCGGACCACCGCGACCCCCGCGGTCTCCGGCCGCACCGTCCCCGCTCGCGCCGCCCGGCCGGGCGCCAACGGGGCGCCGGCGCGTCGCCGGGCCACCAAGTGGGTGTACCTCTTCGAGGATGGCAACGCTCAGATGCGCGACCTGCTCGGCGGCAAGGGCGCCGGCGTCGCCGAGATGACCCGCGCCGGGCTCCCCGTGCCCCCCGGATTCACCATCACCACCGAGGCCTGCAACGCCTTCTACGCGCGCGGTCAGAAATTCCCCGAGGGGATGTGGGAGCAGGCGCTGGCCGCGCTCAAGACCCTCGAGCGCAAGACCGGCAAGGGATTCGGTGACGCGCGCAACCCGCTCCTCGTCTCGGTGCGCAGCGGCGCCAAGTTCTCGATGCCGGGAATGATGGACACCGTCCTCAA
>DNAU01000133.1:0-6515 GCA_003491925.1 Chloroflexota bacterium | reverse complement strand
ACCGCCGCTTCATCCAGCTCTTCAGCAAGATCGTGCTCGACGTTCCCGGCGAGCTGTTCGAGCACGCTCTCGACGCCGCCAAGCGGAAGTACGGCGCGGCCAGCGACGCCGAGCTGAGCCCGGACGCGCTGCGCGAGCTGATCCAGACCTTCCGTGGCATCGTCAGCGAGCAGCACCGCGGTGCGGGGTTCCCGGAGGAGCCGCTGGAGCAGCTTCGCGCTGCCATCGGCGCAGTGTTCGACTCCTGGAACGGCAAGCGCGCGGTCGACTACCGCAACTACAACAAGATCCCGCACGACCTGGGCACCGCGGTCAACGTCCAGTCGATGGTGTTCGGCAACATGGGCGACGACTCGGGCACCGGTGTCGCTTTCACACGCGACCCGGCCACCGGTGAGAAGGCGCTCTTCGGCGAGTACCTGACCAACGCCCAGGGCGAGGACGTGGTCGCCGGCATTCGCACCCCCAAGCCGATCGCGGCCATGGCCGACGAGCTCCCCAAGGTGTACCGGCAGTTCGAGCTGATCGCCAAGAAGCTGGAGCGCCACTACCGCGACGTCCAGGACATGGAGTTCACCATCGAGCGCGGCAAGCTCTACATGCTCCAGACCCGGACCGGCAAGCGCACCGCCGAGGCGGCGGTCAAGATCGCGGTGGCGATGGTCAAGGAGAGGCTCATCACCCGGGAGGAGGCGGTGCTCCGGGTGGAGCCGGTGCAGGTCGACCAGTTGCTCCACACTCGCATCGACCCGAGCGCCAAGGTCGAGGTGCTCGCCACCGGTCTGGCGGCGTCGCCGGGCGCGGCCTATGGCAAGGCGGTCTTCGACGCCGACCGCGCCGAGGCCATGGCCAAGGCCGGCGAGAAGGTGATCATGGTCCGGATCGAGACCAACCCGGACGACGTCCACGGGATGATCGCCGCCGAGGGCGTGCTCACCTCGCGGGGCGGTCGCACCTCGCACGCGGCGGTGGTCGCGCGTGGCATGGGCAAGCCGTGCGTCGCCGGCGCCGAGTCCGTCCTGGTCGACCTTCCCAACCGCCGGTTCACCGCGGGCGGCAGGACGGTCCACGAGGGCGAGGAGTTCACCATCGATGGTTCGACGGGTCGGGTGATCGCGGGCAAGGTCCCGACCATCCAGCCCGAGCTGAGCGGGGATCTCGAGCAGGTCCTCCGCTGGGCCGACGGGATCCGCCGGCTCCAGGTGTGGGCGAACGGCGACTACCCGCGCGACGCCGAGCTGGCTCGCCGCTTCGGCGCCCAGGGCATCGGCCTCTGCCGCACCGAGCACATGTTCATGGAGCAGGCTCGGCTGCCGATCGTCCAGGCGATGATCCTGGCCAGCTCGACCGAGGAGCGCCGCAAGCAGCTGGACAAGCTGCTGCCCTTCCAGCGCGGCGACTTCTACGGCATCCTCAAGGCGATGGCCGGGCTGCCGGTCGTCATCCGGCTGATCGACCCGCCGCTTCACGAGTTCCTGCCCTCGTTCGAGGACCTGCTCGTCGAGGTGACTCAGGCGGAGACCAGGGGCGACCCCGAGGCGAGCTTCGCGGACAAGCGGACCATGCTCGCCGCGGTGCGCTCACTCCGCGAGCAGAACCCGATGCTGGGGCTGCGCGGCTGCCGTCTCGGTCTCCTCTTCCCCGAGATCATCGAGATGCAGGTACGGGCGATCATGGAGGCTGCGGTGCAGCTGACCCGGGAAGGGGTCGACGTCCACCCGGAGATCATGATCCCGCTGGTCGGCACCGTCGAGGAGCTGCGCCGGACCAAGGGCTACCTCCAGACGACGGTCGACGAGGTGCTTGCCGAGGCGGGCATCAAGATCCACTACAAGTTCGGCACCATGATCGAGCTGCCCCGCGCGGCCCTGGTCGCCGGAGACATCGCCGAGGAGGCTGAGTTCTTCTCGTTCGGGACCAACGACCTCACCCAGACCACCTTCGGCTTCTCCCGCGACGACGCCGAGGGCAAGATCATCATCCCCTACGTCGACCAGAAGATCCTTCCCAGCAACCCCTTCGAGACCCTCGATCGCGGTGGCGTCGGCCGGCTGATGAACATCGCGGTCATCGAGGGGCGCCAGACCCGCCCGGACCTCGTCGTGGGCATCTGCGGCGAGCACGGCGGCGACCCGGCATCGATCGCGATCTGCGAGAAGCTGGGCCTCAACTACGTCTCCTGCTCGCCGTACCGGGTGCCGGTGGCACGGCTCGCCGCCGCCCACGCCCGGCTCGCGGCCCGGGACGCGGATCGCTGACTCTGACGGGCGGAACGCCCGATGATGCCGGCTCGGGGGCGCGCCGCGCCCCCGAGCGGCTCACCGCCAGCGAGGGGGCCGTGCCCTGCCGCGCTATCCTCGGTCCGGCATGAGCGAGCGGGTGAGGATTCGCAAGGTCGGCACCCGTGATGGGCGCCCCACCAACCTCGACGACGGCCACGTGGTCGAGGGGGACGAGCTCGCCGCGCCGACTCCCGGACAGCCGTACGCGGTGCGCCGGACCGTCATCGAGCATCACGACGCGCCCGACGTCTTCGCAACCTCGCCGGTGCGGGCGGTGATCACCGAGAAGGACGGTTCGATCGTGGTGCTCACCGACAACTCGCGGTACCGGGTCGAGGTCATCGGCCGCTGAGCCGTGGCCACGGACGCCCGCGCCGAGATCAAGGCCCGGCTGGACATCCTCGACGTGATCGGGGGTCACGTCTCGCTTCACCGTTCGGGCACTCAACACACCGGCCTCTGCCCCTTCCACGCGGAGAAGACCCCGAGCTTCTCGGTCAGCCAGCAGCGGCAGGCGTGGTATTGCCACGGTTGCCACGAGGGCGGAGACATCTTCACCTTCGTCGAGAAGATCGAGGGGGTGGACTTCCCCCGCGCCCTGGAGCTGCTCGCGGAGCGTGCGGGCGTGGAGCTGGAGAAGGACCGGCGCGGCGGTGCGCGCGGCGCCGGGAGGCGCCGTTCGATCGAGCTGAACGAGCGGGCGGCCAAGTTCTACGAGTACGTGCTCTGGAACCTCGCGGCCGGGGGGGCGGGACGCCGTCTGCTGGCGGAGCGTGGCGTCGACGAGGTGCTGGCCCGGCGCTTCCGGGTGGGCTTCGCCCCCCAGGGCGGCCAGGCGGGCGATGCCCTGTCGCGCTATCTGGTCGCACGTGGGGGGGCGGCCCTCTCCGAGGTCGCCGCCGCCGGACTGGCCGGCCGGGGCGGGCGCGACCTCTTCCGTCACCGTCTCGTCTTCCCCATCTCCGACGAGCGCGGACAGGTGCTCGGGTTCGGAGGCCGGGCCCTGGGCGACGCCACCCCCAAGTACCTCAACACCCCGGAGACCGGCGCCTACCACAAGTCGACGGCCCTGTTCGGGCTGGACCAGGCCCGGCAGGCGCTGCGGGAGCTGCGGGTGGCCGTGGTGGTCGAGGGCTACTTCGACGTGCTCGCCGCCCATGCCGCGGGGGTCGCCAACGTGGTGGCCTCGAGCGGCACGGCGCTGACCCGGGAGCAGGTGCGCATCGTCGCCCGGCACGCGGACCTGGTGGTGCTCTGCTTCGACGGCGACGCGGCGGGCAGGCGGGCCGCCGACACCGCTGTCGACCTCTGTGCCGTCGAACGGCTGGCCGCTCGGATCGCGGTGATGCCCCCGGAGTTCAAGGACCCCGACGAGATGGTGAGGGCGGATCCGGCCGCCTTTGCCGCGACCATCAGCGGAGCGGAGCCTGAGTGGCACGTGCTGCTCGGGTGGGCGACCGCCGGCATCGGCAGGGGGGTTGACGAGCGGCGAAGAGCGGGCGAGAGGGTGGCGGCGCTCCTGCGCCGCATCCCTGACGAGAACACCCGCGAGCTCTATGCCCGGGAGGGTGCCCAGATGCTGGAGGTCTCCGCGGCTTCGCTGGTGGCCTCGGCTCTCACCGAAGTGCGGGCGGCCAATCTGACCCGGGGGCGATCCGCCGTTGACCGGGTGACCGCTCCTCTCGGCGTCGCCTCCCCGTCCCCCGCAGTCGAGGCGGGCTCGGCGGATCCGGGTTTGGGCGATGACGATCTCGGGAATCCTCCGCCGTCGTGGGAGGAGTTCCTGGCAGCCTATGCCGCTCAGCGACCCGCCCTGGCGCGGCTGCTGGTCGACGAGATGGGCCTGGATCTCGATGACCTGGCCAGTCCGGCGGTGCGTCGCATCCTTGAGCTCGCCAGGTCGGTGCCGCCCGGCTCCGTCCTTCCGCTGCACGCCCTGGGTGCCGGCGACCGGCGGCTGGCAGCGCGCCTCTCGGTCCGCGATCTCCCCGAGCTGGCCACCGACGCCGATCCGGTCGCCCTGGAACGGGCGATGGCCGATTGCGTTCGGCAGACCCGGAAGGCCGCCAGCCGGGGTCGAGCCCGGCGAGAGATCGACGACCTGTTCGCGGCCTCCGGCCCGCTGGACCCGGAGCGCGACGAGAACGTCGCGGCTCGAATCCGCCGGCTGCTGGCGGAGGAGCGGGAGTCGCCGGAGTGACCGGCGCCCGACCGGCGGGCCGGCGACGGCTCGCAACTCGGGCGGGCCCGTGACCGTTGTTACTCTGAGGGGTGCGACCGACCCCTGCCTGCGGCGGGGCGATGGTCCCGCGGCATCCTGGGGTGCCTGGAAGACCTGATGGCGACGAACAAAGGATCGGCCAAGAAGACGGCCAAGCCGGCGGCGCCCGCGGCGCGCCCCGGTTCGCGCGGCACGGCCCCGCCCTCCAAGCCGCCCGCCGAGGGGAGGAGCACGGGGCGGACCGCTCCACGCGGCCCGGGCGGCCCCAGCCTGCTCGCGTCCCGGGCGGCGGGGCCGGGCGCTCAGCCACCGCGAGCCTCGGCGTCGCGTCCGGCCGGCGCCGCTTCCACTCGAGGCGGAGGACGCTCCCAACCCCGGGTCGCCGGGGCGTCGCCGGGAGAGGCGCCGTCCGGGGGAGCACCACGATCCCCCGCCGGCCGCGGGGCCACCCGGCCCCCGACGTCGCGCCCGGCGACCGCCGCGGCGCCGAGGCGCGGGAAGGCGGAGGCCGCCGCGTCGACGCCGGCGTCCGTCCGCCCCGCCTCGCGCGCGATCGCCTCCCGCTCTGCGAGCGTGCGGAGCCCGGCATCCCGGACATCCGCGTCGAAGCCGTCCGCGCCTCGAGCCGCCTCCGGGACCCCGGCCTCCCGCCCATCCACCTCGACGACCTCCGCCTCGCACCCGCACCCCCGGACTCAGGCCACCAGCCGGTCCGCCTCCACGACCTCCGCCGCGCATCCGCGCACCCGGGCTCAGGCCACCGGGCCGTCCGCCTCCAGGTCCACGGCCTCCCGCCCGAGCAGCCGGGCCCCGGCCACCAGGCCCGGTGGCTCCCGGCCGTCCACGGCCAAACCCTCGGTCTCCCGTGCGATCTCCCCGGCCGCGGCTTCCAAGCGGTCCGGGTCCGCGCCGCAGTCCCCCGCGCGCACGACCTCTCGCGCGCCCGCGTCGAAACCGGCAGCCCCACGGGTGGGGGCTCGGCCGACCTCCCGGACGTCCCCCGTCCCGGCGTCCACGGCGATCACCCGGCCTGGCGCCCGACGTCCTGCCGGCCGGTCGGCCCTCGCTGCTCCCGGGCCCGGGCTCGCCGCGTTCGCTGGCCCCCCGCGGGCGGCCGTTCCCACCCCCACACCGGGCACCGGTGGGGGTCGGGCCGGAGCGGATGCCATCAACGAGTCTGGAATGGCCGCGAAAAGGGCACAATCTGGGGACCCGCCCCGTCCCCGGGGTCGCGCGGCGCCCGCCGCGGCAGAGAAACCGGGGGTGAGACCTGGTGTCCGGGGCGCGGCCCCCTCCGCCGGCGGGGGCGACGGGCATCCTCCTCCGACCTTCAGCGCCGCGGCACCGAGCGATCGGGCCGGGACCGCGGCGAACCCCGTCCCGAGCCAGGACGCCGGCCTCGGGGTGACATCGCCCGATCGACCATCCTCCGATATGCCACTGGTGAAGAAGATCGCAGCTGTGACAACCTCCGCGAAGCAATCCGACGATCCGATCGACCCGGCCCCGACGGGAACTGCTCCGGCCACCGCTCCGACCCCCCCGGCGGCAACGCCCCGAGCCGCCGCCTCGACGGCGTCAGCCGGCGTCCTCGCCCCCGACCCGCTGGTGGTGGCCGCGGAGCAGCTGATCGTGCGCGGCAAGGAGGCCGGCTACCTCACCCCCGACGACGTCCTGGCCGCCTTCCCCGAGATCGACGTCGAGCCGGACCACCTGGAGCGGATCTTCCACGCCTTCCGGGAGATGGGGATCGAGGTCACCGACGGTGACAAGGACTTCGAGGTCGTGGAGGACGACGAGGAGCTGGTGGCCACCGCCGAGGCGATCGACTCCGTGTCGCTCGACGACCCGGTGCGGATGTACCTCAAGGAGATCGGCCGGGTCGCACTGCTGCGGGCGGAGCAGGAGGTGGAGTACGCCAAGCTCATCGAACAGGGCGACGAGGACGCCAAGAACGCCCTCACCGAGGCCAACCTCCGACTTGTGGTCAGCATTGCCAAGAAGTACATCGG
>DNAU01000237.1 GCA_003491925.1 Chloroflexota bacterium | reverse complement strand
TTTCCGGGGCAGTGCACTAGTGGTCTGTCGCTGAAATGCCTTGGCGGTCAGCCCGAGAGCGAAGATGCGCCCGGAAGGTAGTTCGGATGGCCGTGGCAGTCGTCGCCAGCGATGTTCTTCGTTAGCTCCTGACCGGCCCCTTCCGGATAGACAACCAGGCTTAGGCACCCAAGGGATGTGGGACGCCCCCGCCCTTCTCACTCCTACTGGCCCAGCGGTGCTCGCGGGTCGCGTCCCATGAAGGCAGCGAGGCGTTCCCAGTCGTCGGCGCCCGGGGGAGGTGGCACCTCCTCTCCGAACGGAGATCCTGGTTCCACCATGTTGCGGTATTCGGGTTTGATCATGGCCCGTGCCCCCTCTAGTGCCGTTACGGCGACGGAGGGGTCCAACTCGTCGATCTGTCCGGTGGCCCGGGCCAGATCCCATGCGTGGGCGGCCAGCTCTGCTAGGTACATGTCGACCAGGGTGGCCCCCGTGTACTCCTCACCCCACGGCATGGTGAACTTCGATGACAACCTGGAGTCGTCGCTCCATGCCTGCGCCGCGTCCTCGGCAGCGTGGCGTAGCTGACCGGGCGCGTCGGACAGTTCCACGTGGGGGGAATCGTCTCCGGGTGGGGGTGCCTGGCCCCGGCCAAGAGCGGCCGCCCGGTGGCCCGCTTCGACGATGTGGTCGACGAGACCAGCCACGTCATACTTGCGGCATGGTGTCGGCTGGCCGAGGTCCGCAGCATCTATTCCCGACACGATCACCGCGGCGTTCTCGTAGGAATCCAGCAACTTGCTTCGTCGGTCATGGTTGACCATGCGGTTACTCCTGGCTACGACACGGTAACTACGACGCCAGTATCGCTCAGCAACTCCGCCAGCGAGACATCTCGGCCACTTACCACCTAGCGGTCATTACTTCCACGGCCATCCCACCGGGAAGGGGTTGACCCACCAAGTCATTTTAGCGACAGACCACTAGGCGACTTCCGCGTCGCCCTCGTTGAGTTGCGCGGCCAACCCCGCGTCGAACTCCCAACATCCTCCAAGAATCTCTACCGCGAGTTCCACTCCTTGGTGCTCCTGACCGCGGCCCTGATCCAGGAGGACGGTCTCCCTCCGCTCACGGCGATCTTAACTCCTGCGGGAAGACCGGCACCCGGCTTTCCGGCATTGGCCGGCGTCTAGTCCCCCAGGGACCCCATCGTGCTCCCCGTCGCGCTGAAGTTCAGCACCCGGCGGTGGTCATGGAAACGATCCGATTGGTTGCTGGGCTCGGACTTCCTGGACGCTCAGCACGAGTGGGTCGTCGGGATCTCCACGCCGTATCGCACCGGCGACCTACTCGGACTCGTACTTGAACGACAGGTTGAGGCGGGTGCGGTAGCGAACCACCTTGCCGTCTTCGATGGTCATGTCAAGCTTGACCACCTCGGCGACGCGGAGATCCCGAAGCGTGCGAGCCGCCGTCTCGATGGCCGACTGGGCGGCCTTCTCCGAGGACTCCGTGCTGCTGCCGACGAGCTCAGTCACCCGGTAGACGCTCTCAGACATCGTCTCTCCTCGCTTCCCCGCGCAGCGCCCGACGAATTCCTGGTAAGCGTAAACCCCGACCGGCGGGTGCGGCCAGGGCTCGGCTCCTGCTCGTCAGCTGGGAGCCTCGACTGGATCGCGGACACCGCGGCCCTTGCCGCGGTCACCGGCGCCTTGATGCGAGGGGCGGCCATCGGGCCTCCGGACTAGGCGGCCTCCGGCTGGACCAGACCGCGGAGCACGCTGGTGTCGGAGTGGGCGGGGTTGCCGTTGTTCGCCTGCAGGCTCACGTCGACCGCGGAGAACTGCCCCATCACTGAGGCCGACAGCGCGTAGCTCCCCGTCCCCGAGGGCGAGAGAACCCCGACCGGGAGCATCTTGTTGGTCGCCGGCTGGAGCAGCCAGACCTTGGGGGCGGTGCGTGTTACCGGGCCGTCGGCTTCTGCGGTGGGTCAGCGCCCGTTAGTTCGGGAGGAGTCTGACTGTCGCGGATGGTTTTGTTGGCCGTGGCGAGATTAGCTTCGAGCTGAGCGCGGGCCAGCTGGGCCGCGAGAGCGACGAGGGTGGGATCCACCGTCGCGGCCGACGCCGCTGAGGGCGATCCGGCCACACTTGCGCCGGCGGCGGACGGCGTCCCGCCACCACCGAGGGACGCAACGATGGCGTTCGCGATGTTTGCCGCAGCGCCGACGTCGGTGTTCGCGATATGGCTGAGCGCGCCGGTGTCGCCGAATTGTAGGGTGGCCGCGTGCTTGCTGAAAATGTCCGAGCTGAGCTGGACTTGATTGGTTTCCGAATTGGAGTCCAAGACCCAGACGGGTACCAGTTGCCGGAGGTCGAACTTCAACTTCTGAGTCTGAGAATCCCCGCTGGGGACCGCGGTAGCAGAGCCCTCCGACGAGTCCATCTCGTAAATTGCGAGTTGCAGGCGACGAGGTAGGCGGTAAACCACAGTGTGGGCGTTGGCATCTGGTGCTGCGGGCGATCGGGAGTCCGCCCCGATGCGGTAGACGACGGTGTGGAGGTTACGGGCCGCAGCAGCTACGTCTGCGGACAGGTCGTTACCGTTTGTGGAGAGGTTCTCGCCGTGCGAGTCGATCGTGATCGATCGCTCAGGCGATGTCGCCGTCGGGAGCTCGTCGACGCCCATCGAGTAGGTAAGTGTCGTGGTCCAGTCCGGGAAGTGCTGGTGCTGCCAGGCCCGCAACGCGGCCTCGACGGCGGCCGCTTCGGCGCGGGCTAGGGCCAAAGCAGTCTGGAGCAACTTGAGCTCAGCTTGCGACGCTGTCGGCGCTTTCTCATCCGTGATAGATTCGAGCATCTTGATCGTGCGACGCTGTAAGTTGTCGATCGTTTTCTTGAGCTGATCGGCGCGCGCGTCGAGGGCCACCCAACCGTCGTCGGGAGGCTCGGATGCGACCTTCTCCGGGATGGCCGCCATCGCGCTGAGGGCCCCAATGGCGATGGAAGCGATCGAGTTGGCCACGCTTGTGGCCGCGCCAATGACCTCGGCGCCGGCACCGGTGTTCTGGTAGCCAGCGCCCGCAAGTCGACCGTCCGGCGCGAGGCTCAGATCCACCTCCTGGTCATGTAAGGCCCGGTGCGCCAGCCTTAACTCGTGGAACGGGGGATCGGCACCGCCGCCAACTGAGACGACGCTTGCCCGCTCGACCGAGCTCACCCCTCCCTTGTGGTTCAGATGCTGCGTGACCGTTCCGCTCACGGTCACGACCGTACGAGCGCACCGATAGCGAAGGCTCAGTGTGTCTTCGTCGCCCACGTCGACCTCCTTCAGGCTCTTGGTCCTGGCGTCCACGGCCCTTCACCCTGCTTAGGGGGGCAACTCGGTCCAATCGGGACCGGAGAGTCAGGTATCTCAACCCATGCTCTAGCACTGCCCATGGGAGGGTGCGAGAGACGTCCGTCACTGATCGGCACTGACATTGGACCCGCAGGGTCCTCAGATAGGATGGCGCTCGGGCGGCAGGACGGCGTCACGCTGGGCGGATGACGAACCAGCAACGCCGAGCCTTGGCGTGCCCTTCAGGCCCCTGGAGGGCGTCTCTTTCTCTGAAGCGGTCAAGAAGATTCGATCAGAGCGCCTGGTGCCGTTCGGGGCGGAGCTGCGCAACCCGGGATCGTCGCTGCTGGACGACCCCCGACTCCTGCGTCGACGACTTTCCAGAGGGGGGCAATTTCTCGGGCTGGGTGAGTGTCGCCGATGATGTGGCCACGGTCGGGATCAGCGCAACTGGGATTCTCATCGCAGCCGCTGCGATGGTCGCACTCTAGCCAAACGCGGCAGGGCTGGCGGAACGGTGCGAGTCTGGGGTGGCTTGACGGACCGCGGCTGGTCGGTGCTGTTGTCTCAGCCACGGTCATCGCCTGAGCTCTCGGGGCGCTAGCGTGTACGGCTCTCAAGAT
>DNAU01000363.1 GCA_003491925.1 Chloroflexota bacterium | reverse complement strand
GACGGCTCCCGCGTCAACGCGGCGATCCCGCCGATCGCGCTCGACGGGCCGCTGCTCACGATCCGGAAGTTCGCCAAGGACCCGTATCAGGTCTCCGACCTGATCGGCTTCGGGACCATCACCCAGGAGGGTGCGTCCTTCATCCAGGCCTGCGTCCTGGCCCGGGCGAACATCGTCATCTCGGGCGGCACCGGAGCCGGCAAGACCACCCTGCTCAACGTCTGCTCCGGCTTCATCCCGATCGACGAGCGGATCATCACGATCGAGGACGCCGCCGAGCTGCAGCTCCACCAGGAACACGTCTGCCGGCTCGAGTCGCGTCCCCCGGACGTCAACGGCGAGGGACGGGTCCAGATCCGCGACCTGGTCATCAACTCGCTGCGGATGCGGCCCGACCGGATCGTGGTCGGTGAGTGCCGCGGCGGCGAGGCCCTCGACATGCTCCAGGCGATGAACACCGGGCACGATGGCTCCCTCACCACCCTCCACGCCAACAACCCGAGAGACGCCATCGCCCGCCTGGAGACCATGGTCCTGATGTCCGGCGCCGAGCTGCCGTCGCGGGCCATCCGGGAGCAGATCGCCTCGGCGGTCAACATCATCGTTCACCAGTCCCGACTCCGCGACGGCACCCGCCGGATCGTCAGCATCGCCGAGGTGCTGGGTACGGGCAACGATGGGGTCGTGATGCAGGAGATCTTCACCTTCCGGCAGCGGGGGATCGAGCCCGAGACCGGGAGGGTGCTCGGTGAGGTGGGCCCCACCGGTGTGGTGCCCCAGGCCCTCGATCACCTGACCGCTCAGGGCGAGCCCGTCTCCGAGGCGATGTTCGCCGTCGACTGACCCGTCGGTGCGGCGCCGCCGGAGCGGCTGTGAAGGATATGCCAGCGGGGTGACGGGCTCCTGACCAAACGGTTTCGGTCGTCGAGAGCCCGTCCCCAGCCAGCCCTCCGTCCATACACTCGGCTCGAAGTGTCCTCGTCGTCGACGGCGGGCGCCACCCGCCCGATCCACCAGGGGCGCCCCGGAGCTGCCCGAGCCCTGCGAATCCTCGTCTGCGCAGCCGAGGGGTCCCGGCTCTGGCGTGCCCTCGATGACGCCGGGCTCCCGGCGATCGAGAGCGACGCGGCCAGCCCCGGCTCGTGGCGCGAGGAGCTCGGCAGCGGATGGGACGCGGTCGTCGTCGACGAGAGCCGGCCCGGATGGTCCGCCGAGGAGGTGCTCGACGAGGTCGGGACGCAGGGGGTCGACATCCCTGTGGTCGTCGTCTGCGATCCGGCGCACGAGCCCGCGGGGGTCGCCCTGGTCGCGCGGGGGGCGGCGGACTGCCTCGCCGTCGACCGGCTGAGCCGCCTCACCGTGGCCGTGCGCGCTGCGGTCGAGAGGGGGGAGCACGCCCGCGCCCTCGCCCGCGTTGCGGGCGCAACGGTCAGTGCCCAGTCGATGCTGGACATCGCCTTCAACAACTCCCCCGAGGCGATGATCGCGGTCGGCGACGCCGCCTCGATCGACCTCTGGAATCCGGCCGCGGAGCGCCTGTTCGGCTGGTCGGCGGCGGAGGCGCGTGGCCGGAGCCTGGTCGACCTCGTCGGAGGCGAGGACGGTGGGGAGCGTTTGACCCGGGTCATCGCCGAGGCCGCCGCCGAGCGGGGGGCACGGCAGCAGATCGTGCCCGTGAAGCTGCGCCGGCGCGACGGAAATGCGGTCCATCTCGACGTCTGGGCGACCCAGCGGCGCGACTCCCTTCCCGGGGCCGTCCTCTTCCTCACCGACGTCACCGAGCGCTGGCGAGCGGAGCTCCTCAAGGACTCCCAGCTCGCCGTGCTCCGCGCGCTCGCCGAACCGGACGAGGAGGCGGCGCTGATGGCGGCGCTGGAGGAGATCGGGCTGAGCGTGCACGGCATCGCGGCGAGGCTCTGGGAGACCGACGCTCGGGGGACACCCCAGCTGCGGGCCACCTGGTGCCCGGCGGACGCCGGCGCCGCGGCGAGCTCTCTGCCGGACGCCCCCCCCGCCTTCGTGAGGCGCGCGATCAGTGACGGTGCGCTGACCTTCTCCGAGGTGGGGTCGACCGATCCGATCGGGGAGTGCCTGGGGGTTCCGGTCGTGAGCGGTCAGCAGATCCTCGGCGCGGTCGAGATCCAGGCCCCGAGGTTCCCCGGCTACGACGACGCCTACGTTGCCCACCTCACCGGCCTTGGCCGCTTTCTCGGCATCCACCTCGCTGAGCGGCGGAGCCAGGCCGACTTCGCGCGCAGCCTGGAGGAGCTGAATCGGATCAACGGTGAGCGCCGCCGGTTGATGCGCCTGCTGGTCCAGGCTCATGAGGACGAGCGGAAGACGATTGCCGCGGACATCCACGACGATCCGGTCCAGGTGATGGCCGCGGTGTCACTCCGGCTGCACTCGCTGCGCCGCCGACTGAGCGACGAGCCGGCCCAGCGCAGCCTGCAGGCCGTCGAGGAGATGGTCGGCAGCGCGGTGTCCCGGCTGCGCAGCATGATGTTCAATCTGCGGCCGACCGGGTTGGACCGCGGCGACCTGCTGGGGCCGCTCCGGGAGCGCCTCGAGAAGATGCGCGAAGACGATTCCATCCAGTTCACCCTGACCGGGTCGGAGCCGGAGCTCCTCGCCACCGATGGCCGCGTGGCCCTCTACCGGATCGCCCAGGAGGCGATCGCCAACGTGGTCAAGCACGCGTCGGCGACCCGCGTGGACGTGGCGGTGGGGGAGCAGGACGGCGGCTGTCTGATCCGCATCAGCGACGATGGCGCCGGTCTGCGCCAGGCGGTCGAGGGCCGTTCCGGCCACCTCGGCCTGCCGAGCATCCGCGAGCGCGCCGAGCTGGTCGGCGGCTGGCTGCGGGTGGAGGCGGGTGAGCTCGCGGGGACCGTGGTCAGCGCATGGGTCCCCCTGATGTCCGATCCGATGCGAGCCGAGGGGCACCGTCTGTGACTCCCTCCGCCGCGGTCCGGGTCCTGATCGCCGACGACGACGCGAACATCCGGGACGCCCTCCGCGAGCTTCTCGAGTCCGAGGATGGGATCGAGGTCGTGGCGGTCGCCGCTGACGCCGTGGCCGCCGTCGAGGCGGCTGCCCAGGAGCGCCCCGACGTCGCGATCCTCGACGTCAAGATGCCGGGCGGGGGTGGCCCTCACGCGGCGCGCGGCATCCTCGCGGAGAGTCCGGAGACGCGCATCGTCGCCCTCTCCGCCTACGGCGATCGGGCCAGCATCCTGGAGATGCTGCGCGCCGGCGCGGCCGCGTACCTGGTCAAGGGCTCGGTGCCGGACGAGGTCACCCAGACGATCCAGCGAGTGCTCCGAGGCGAGTCCGCCTTCTCTCCCGACGTGGCCAGCACGGTCGTCCGCGAGCTCAGCGAGCAGCTCGCCGGCAAGGAGGAGGCCGAGGCCAGGCGCAACCGGGTGCTGGCGCGCATCCAGACCGTCATCGAGCACGGTGGCATCCATCCCGTGTACCAGCCGATCGTGGACCTGGGCCGGGGCCGTGTCACCGGGGTGGAGGCGCTGGCCCGGTTCGACACCGGGATGCCCCTGCAGTGGTTCGAAGAGGCCGCCGATATCGGCCTCCGCGAGGAGCTGGAGGCGTCGGCGGTCGCCGTGGAGCTGGCGGGCCTTCCCGCGCTTCCGGTCGACGCCTATCTCTCCCTCAACCTCTCACCGTCGACCCTGCTGCGGCGCGACGTCGCGCGCCTGCTCGGCGCCGTGCCCCTCGAGCGCATCGTCATCGAGATGACCGAGCACGC
>DNAU01000001.1 GCA_003491925.1 Chloroflexota bacterium | reverse complement strand
CTTCGGGTGTGCTCCTGCCGCGAAACTGGTAGACACCGATATTCCAACCATGTCGAATGCCCTTGTTCTGGCTTACAGGTGTTGCACCTAGCGGGAGCATTGAGCACTGGTCAGCACTGGGCGTTGTCTTCGGTGACAAGCGCCGCGTAGTTGGCCCAGTCGCCTCCCGCCGCGTGCACCCAGGCGACAGCCGTGGTGATTGTCACGCCGAGCATCTCGGCGAGAACAACGGCCGGGACTTCGCCGGCAAGCTGCTGTTGGGTTGCGCGGCGCGCAGCTCGAGCATCGATCCCGAACGCGCCGAGACGTTGGCCGAGATAAGAGGCGGTGATCGGCCGCCCAGGAAGGTGGCCGGGGAAGAGCCAGCTGTTCGGGACCGCGCCGATGCCGACGTTTCGGGAGCGGCCGGTGGCCATGTGGGCCGCTAGGAGCGCGCCGAGTCGACCTGGGACGGTGAGCTCTGTGCTGGCGAAACGGACAGCCACGCCGGTCGGGGTCACGGTTATCTGGTCGAGAGTCATCACCGCGATGCGACTCAGCGGCTGGGCATAAAGAAGAACGAAGCTCCCCGAGATCTTGTCGGCGAGATCGATGTCGGGATCGTTGAGAAGGCGACGCAAGATGACCCAACGCTGCTCGCCGTCAAGGACAACACCGGGGTGGGACCTTCTCGAGAGCACCTCGAGCTTGGCGCTGAGCCTTCGCTCGGTGGCCCAGGAAACGAAGTGCCGAGCGTCATAACAAGACGGCGGTCCGGTCGCGAGGAAGCGGTCGACGTCGCCCTGGGTCGCTGTTTTGAGCTCGAGACCGTTTGCGGCGAGCCAGTCCAGCAGTCGGACGGCACCGAGGACCTGGATCCGGGCGTGACGGATCGCGGTGCGAGCGGTCGCGTTGCGCCCAGCTTGGCGCCGCAGGCGACGCAGCACGTGCCATCTCGCGAACGCGGCGACGATCTTGCGGTCCTCCGGCCGCTCGATCTCGGCGACGGTCCGGTTGTTGCGGGCTTCGAGGCCGACAAGCTGCTCGTCTCGAGGCTCAAGGGCGCCGCTCGCGACGAGCATGCTGCGCAGGTAGTTCGCCGCGCCCGTCTGCGGGTGTGCATCGAGGGCCTCATGGGTCATCGCCATGGTCCCGGCCGCCATCGCCGCGAGGATCGGCGCACCGGCTCCCTGGCGCAGCCAGTTCAGCGCTTTGCGTGGCGTCGCCGAGGAGATGATCGCGTCGTGAAGCGCGACGAGGGCGGGCGGAACGCTTCCGCCTGCACCACTCATGAGCTCCCTGGTGCGGCGCGAGAGCACACAACGATCACAGAGCGAACGCTCGTAGCACTTGTCCTCGCGACCACACAGCCGACAGATGTGCGCCGGCAACGGAGCAAGGCCGGCACAGTCACAGCACATCGTCGATCCCGGCCCGGGGGGCGAGACGAGGCGCCGCTCCTGCCCGCAGTTGTTGCAGATTCCCCGCCGACGCAGCGTGGCGGTGTAACAGGTGTCGCACACCGGGCCCTCGGCCCAACGCACGGTGGGAGGTCGATTCGCGCCGCAGTGCGCACAAATCGCCTGAGCCCTCGGGAGGCACCTCTTGCAAGTCGGGGAGCCGAGGGAGACGAACTGGCATGGTCGGTAACGCCCGCAGGACGCGCACGTGGCAAGCGGTAGCTCGTAGCAGTCGACACAGATGTCAGGTGACGTGCCCGTCGCCCGCACACAGATCGCTGCCACCTTGTTGCAGAGCCCGCAGCGACGGTGGGGCCGGTCTGGAGAGACGTTGTAGCAAGAGCCGCACAGCGACCTCCCGCCGGAGGAGATGACCCTTCGTGGCCGACCGCACCGATAACAGACCGTTTCCCGGGACGCGCCCATCCTCACCTCTCCGTCAGGCTTGGTTGCGCACGATGCGGGCGCGGCGCGGTCGGAGGTCGCCCCCCGGGGAAGGCGCGGTGGCTCTCGCTGACTGAACGGCTCTCCCAGGCTCGGCGCTGATCTCGAGAAGATCAGCGGGAGTGACAGCCAGGATGTCGCACAAAGCGGCGAACGTGGCGAGATTGAGCCGCTCGGGGGTGCCGGTCACGAGTCGGTAGACCTGCTCGCGGCTTAACACGATGCCCCGGGCCGCTAGCAGCGGTCCCAGCTCTGTCGTCGCGAACATGTTCTTTTGCGCCATGACCTGGCGCAGGTGCCAGCGATAGGAAACGGTGCGGGTCATCGGTCCTCCTCCTCGAAGGCTCGTGCCAGTGCCTGGCGCATCATCTTGTTCTTGTAGTCATTGGACACCGAGGTGTAGATCGCGGTGGTGGACGCCCAAGAGTGACCGGCCTGCTGCTGGACGAAGAGCGGGTCCACGCCGTCCTCGACGAGATGGCTGATATAGGAGTGTCGCAGACAGTGCGGGGTCAGCTCGCTCGGAAAGCCCATCGCCTCGCGGTAGGCACTGAAGCGCTCGTTGATGTGGCGCGTGCTGATCCGCCCGCCGCGCTCGGTCAGCCACAGCGCGGGGCTCGAGGACCCATAGCAGGGGCGCACCTCGCTCAGGTACTCCTGCAGCACCTCGACCGCCCAGGGCATCACCGTCGCGACGTTGCGCCGGCGGGGCGGGCTGCCCCGCATCGCCTTGCCGAAGCGCACCGACAGCATGCCGAAGCGGCCGAGCTCGGGGGCGGCCGGGTTGGTCGAAAAGTCCGTGGTGTCGAGCATCGCCGCCTCCCGGCGACGCAGCCCCCAGGCATAGGTGACCTTGAACATCGCGGTGTCCCGCCACGCCGCCAGCCCGCCCTTGCGGCCATGTGCCCGAGCCGCGGCAACCCGCTCGTCGGCGTAGTCGAAGAACCCCTGGAGCTCTTCTCTGCTGAAGGGCCTCCGGGCGGGGTCGCCCTCGTAGTCGGCGACGTGATCGGCGGTGTTCCAGTCGTGGCAGATCTGGCTCGGGTGCTCACCGAAGCGCTGCTCGCACTCGAGGACCCATCCATAGCGACCGTCACAGGCAAAGTCGCAGAACATCGCCACCGCGTTCTGATAGGCCCGGATCGTCGAGCCGGACCGTCCCGCCGAGCGCAACGACACCGACCATTGCTCGATGTCGACCGGGCCCCACCGCCACGGGTACTCACCGGTGAAGGTCTGGAAGCGACGGAGTGTCTTGTCGCGGCTGTCGACGGTCGGGGCGGCCAACAAACGGCTCTGCTGTTGTTGACGCCAACCGGCGAGGATCGCCTCGAACACCGCCGGTTCGGGATGCAGCAGGGCTGCTCCCTCAACGAGCACCAGGCGCGCCGATCCTGCTAAGCCAACAGGTCCAGTCAAAGCATTCCGCCTCTCCGCCCGGCTCGTGCCGGGTGCAGCATCGTTGCAGCAAACGCAACACGCAGCGCGGATGGTCCCCCGGAGCAGGGGTATTGCACGACCGGCTCACACCTCACGCAGAAGCGAGAAGAGCCGCCTTCCTTGCAGAACCTGAGTTGTTCACCCTGTCGAATGATGCATCTGCTGCAACAGTGCCCAGTTGTGCGGCGGTGATGAACGCGTGTCGGAGTGTGTGCGGGCTCACGGACTTGGTGATCCCTGCACGCCGCGCTACCCGTCGGACGATCCGGCTGGCGCCGTGGCGGTCGAGGCGTTTGCCGTCGACCCCGAGGAAGATCGGGCCCTCGCAGCGCTCGCTGACTGCGAGATCGACCGCACGGGCCGTGCGTGGGGCGAGCGGGATGGTGACTACCTTGCTGCCC
>DNAU01000187.1 GCA_003491925.1 Chloroflexota bacterium | reverse complement strand
AGCACCGAGCCGAGCAGATAGTGGACACGCTGAGCGGCGGTGAGGTGGAGGCGGTGTTTCGCCAACGGCACCATCTCGCGCCAGTGCGTCCGGAGGATCTGAATCCCCCCCGGGGCCCAGCGGAAGCGCTGCTTCTTGAGACCGTCGAAGCTGAGCGGCATCATTCCCGAGCCCCACGGGCGGGGGTCGTAGTGGCCGACCACGCCCCCGCCGCAACCCAGCATGCGCAGGCTGCACTCGGCGTCCTCGGGGATGCAGTCGGGATCCCAACCCCCGACCGCCTCGAGCAGGCGACGCCGGACCAGGCCGATCGTGCCGCAGAAGATGATGGCGTTGCGATGAGCTCGCGCCGGCATGCTGACGTCGAAGAAGTAGCGGTAGCTGTAGAAGAGCCCGCGCAGGTAGGGCTCGTCCTCCCAATCTCGGTAGTGCTGCGCCGCCTGGACGAAGCCGACGTCCGGGTCCGCGAAATGCGGTGCGGTGGCCCTCAACCAACCAGGATGAGCGATGTAGTCGGCGTCCACCACCCCGATGACCTCGACATCGGGGGGCAGGCGGCGAGTCGCCTCGTTGAGCGCTCCCGCTTTGAATCCCGGCCAGTCCTCCAGGTGGATGAACTGGAATCGAGGGCCCAGCTCCTCGCAGACCCGCTGCAGCCCCATCCAGACGGCGGGGTCGGGGGTGTTGTTGTCGACCACCTGCACCATGAAGCTCGGGTAGTCGAGCCGGGCCAGCGCCTCGAGGGTCTTGCGGACGACGGCCACCGGTTCGTCGTACGCCGGGACCTGCAGCGCAACCACCGGCAGTCGCCCGGCCCGGGCGGGAGGCGGCGGTGGGCCCCTGCGGCCGAGAACGTCGAGTATCTCGAACGCGTAGGAGAGGCTGAGCGCGAGAGCGATCACCTCGAGTCCCAGGAGCAGGCTCGAGGCCAACAAAAAGAGGGCCCCCGTGCTCTCCAGCACAGTGAGCGCCGCGGCATACGCGACGTAGCTGAGGGCCGCCAGGGTGAGCATCCCCAGCATCAGGGCGGCCAGTCCGTGCCAGCGTCTCAGGAGGGCCCAGGTCAGCGCCTAGACCTCGACCCCCGTCACCCCGAGCACCTTGCCGGCATAGGGGTCGCCGCTGGTCAGCGCAGTGATCAGACCGCTCGCCGCGAGCACGCCCATCGCGGTCGGCGTCGCCACCGGCCACGGTGCGCTCGGGGCGCCGTTCACCAAGCAGGCCAGGGTCGCCAGCACCGAGGCGCACGCGAAGAAGGTCAGGATCTCGATGAGCATGCCAGCCGCGGCTCCCTTCTCACCGGGCGGGCCACGCCCCGCCACCGCTGCTTAAGACCCTAACCCGCCGGTACCGTTCCAGGTTCGGTGATCGGGCCCCGATCGGCCACCGGGCTCGCCACCGGCCTCGAATCCCTACTCCCGAGCCGGCTCGTAGAAGACCATCTGGTTGGCCTGGAAGTGGAGGTCGATCTTGGTGGTCGGGCCGTTGCGGTTCTTCTCCACCAGCAGCTCGGTCACCGACCGGTCGATGTCCTCCTTGTGCATCCCCGGACGGTAGAGGAAGAGCACCACGTCGGCATCCTGCTCAATTGAGTTATGGACTACTATGTCGTTTACAATCAGATTGTGGACGCAGTCGACCGTGATATCGAACACGTCCTCGGTGCCGTCCGCCTCGATCGCAGCGATCGGGTCCCAGTACACGTCACTCTCGGCGAGCCGGAACAGCTCCTCACTCCGCACCGCTGCGGCGACCTGGGTCGCGCGGGCGCGGCTCATCCCGTGGGCGTACAGAGCCGCTCCGTTGTGTGCGGTCCCCAACGATGCCTGAAGAGAGCGGCCACTGATCCCGGCGGAGCGCATCGCCGGCTGCACGATCGTCCTCCAGGTGGGGGCTGGGACGACATCCCGGTTCGGGTTCCTCTCCGTGCGGTCCAGTCGGTCGGCGATCGCGGCGATATGGTCGTCCGCACCAGGGCGGAGGTCTCCCACGAGGGCGATGAAACGAAGCAGATCGTCCCCTCCCGAGATGCCGACGTGGTACTGATCGCGGCCCCTTCCGCTCTGGCTGACCCTTCCAATGTGCGAGGCGATGTTGAGCTGGAGCAGCAGTGAGCGGATGCCGTAGCTGAGGTCACGGCTGCTGGACGCGTAGTAGACGCCCGGAACGCGGTCCACCGATGCTGACATGTGGATGCAGCCGTCGGTGGCCCAGAGGTGGCGCAGGAAAACCCCGATGCCGCTCATCGTCTGCCCGAAGACCGCGTCCGGGACCCGCTTCTCGTACGAGCGCAGGCCAAAGACGCCGAGCCCTTCCAGCCAGACGGCGACCGGGTTGCGGTGGCCGTGGGTGAGCCGGTCGGCGGACGCGAGGTAGACCTGATACCAGCTGCGCTCGGCGTTGATGCGCGGACGCACGCCGGCTCCGAACACCCGGGTGGCGAGGCCGGCCACCAGCTCGGCCAGCTCGCGGTCCTTGGTCGTGTACTGGATGGTGTGGCGGGGGAGGGTGCAGCCGTCACCGATGAGATGCCCGAGCAGGGCGAGCTCGTCGTCGGTCATGGTGGCGTGATCCCCGCTCGGCAGCCACCGGGGTGTCGCGATGTGGTCGCCCGGAGCCAGCTCGTCGAGACGTCGCCACCCCTCCGCGGTGAGGAAGCGGTGGTTGGCCGAGGCCCGGATGGCGCGGCCGGACCGCAGCTGGAGGCGGAACACCGGCTTGATCCCGGAGTGGAAGGCACGCAGCGCCCGTCGCGGCTCGAGCTGCCAGGTCTCCGGGTTGAGGGCGAGGACCTCGAAGCCGCCGCGGCCGACCAGATCGCGGATCGGCACCGGACGGCTCTCGCCGGCGAGCCAGACCAGGCTCTCCCCGGTGAGGCATCCCGAGTCCCGAAGGTCGCTGAGCTGGGGCTTGCGATTCTCGCGGCGCTCCGACTCGCGCGAGAGCTGGGAGAGGGCGAGCACCGGGACGGAGAGCTCCTTGGCGATCGTCTTGAGCCCGCTGGAGATCTCCGATACCTCCTGGACCCGCGAGTCCTGGCGGCCGCCGCGCATCAGCTGGAGGTAGTCCACCACCACCAGGTCGACGCCCTGCTGCGCCTTCATCCGGCGGGCCCGGGCGCGCAGCTCGCTGATCGGAAGTGCCGGCGTGTCGTCGATCCAGATGTTCGCCTGGGAGAGCCGGTCCATGGCTCCCGCGATGCGCTCGAAGGCGTGGGCGTCGGCCTGGCCGGTGCTGATCAGGTAGGCGTCCACCTTGGCCTCGCTGCAGATGAGCCGCTGCACCAGCGCCTGCTTGCTCATCTCCAGGGAGAAGATCACCACCCGCCGCTCGGCGAGCACCGCCGCGTTGCGGGCGATGTTGAGGGCGAACGAGGTCTTGCCCACCGCCGGTCTCGCCGCCAGCACGATCAGCTCGTCGGGCTGGAGCCCCTGCGTCACCGCGTCCAGCCGGCTGTAGTTGGTCGGCACGCCGTGGACGATCTGGCGGCTCTG
>DNAU01000305.1:242-6491 GCA_003491925.1 Chloroflexota bacterium | reverse complement strand
CAGAAGATCGTCTCGAGGTAGCGGTCGATCGCCACGGTCCGGACCGGCAGGGCGGCGACCCCGTCGCTGTGGCGGCGGCGCGAGGTGCGGGGCGTGCGCGCGGCGCGCGAGCGGCCGCCCGGAGCCCGCTCAGCCGCTGGCGGCGCGGGTTGGTCGGCAACCGGCGTGTCCGGCTCGGGAGCCCCGTCCGCCGCCGTCACCCCGCGCTCACCCGGCCGCCGGCGACGCCCTGCCGATCGGCAGCAGCGGTTTCTCGGGGTCCGCCGCAAGCCTTTCGACGACCATCCCGAGCAGCGCCCGCACGCTGGCCTGAGCCAGGCGGTGAAGGAGCATCCGATCCACCTCCCGTCCCAGCGGCCCGAGCGGGGGGACGTAGCGACCCATGAAGCTGATCGCGGTCATGGCGGTCCCCATCGGGGCGAACTCCAGGTCGGCCACCATCGCGGGGAAGAGGCCGGTCGCCCCGGCCGCCCGCCAGCGCAGCGGCTGGGTCACCCGGTCGGGTTTCACGGTCATCTCGCCCAGCTCGGCCCAGACCCGCTTGCTAACCCGGATCGGCCCGAGCGACGAGGCGACTCGCACCGAGAGCTGCTCGCCCTCCGCGTAGGCGGCGACCAGCGACTCCCCGAGCCAGCCCGGCCCCGCGGCCACCAGCTCGTCGCTCACGGCGGCGAACGGTCGATCGATCTGGACGAAGTCGGAAACCAGCACCATCGCAGCATCCCCGGCGGCAGCGGCCCGGGATAGGGGCGAGGGTCACCGTCCGATGGGGCCGTTCGCCCTTTGTCGGGGCCGGTCCCTCCTACGGCTCGGCGGTCTCCTGCTCTCCGTCGTGGTGGGCGCGGAGCGCGTGCTCGGCCGCTCGTCGCGCCGCCCGGCGCTTGGCGCTGGCCTGCAGCAGCTTCGCCTTCTCACCCTCCAGGGGGACCCGATGGGAGGGCCGGAGGGGGCTGATCACCTCGTCGCGTCCCCTGCGACGCGGCCCTGACCAGAGGGCGGGCGGGGCGTCGAGGCGGAGGGCGAGCCCGTAGGCGGCGGCCTCGTAGTTGACCCGCCACCCATGGAAGTGCTTCCAGGCCTGGTCCTGGTCTCTCTCGAGCTTCCAGCCGACCGACACGAGCCGGCCGACCGCGTCATCGAACTCGTCCCGGGTGAGCTCGATCGGATCGGCGGGGTCGGGGTCGGGATCGACCGCGATCCCGAGCGTCCCGGCCAGCTCGCGGAGGGCCACATAGCCCATGCGCAGGAGCGGGCGGGCCGACGCCGGTGCCGTGATCGGCGAGAGGCTGAGGTGGAGCGCCGCCGCATCCATCACCGCCAGCAGGCCGACCACCCAGGAGCGGAGGGCCTTGGGGGAGCGGAAGTAGAGGAGCTGAGGGTAGGTCGTGTGGGACTCCGAGACATCGGCGGCCCACTCCGTCCAGCGCTCGTAGAACCACCCGAGCCGCTCCTTGTTGTCGATCAGCTCATGGCGGATCAGCACCTCCGGGCCCCAGGCGGGCACTCCCCCCAGGAACTCGAGCATGGTCACGAGCGTCTCGCGGCGGTTGAACGCGGCATAGAGCGTGGGGAGGTAGGCGATCTGGAGGGCGACGATCACCAGCCCGCTCATGGCGCACAGGAAGGCGAGCGCCACCGGTGCCGCACCCCGGGGGAGGATGAAGCCCAGGGTGAACATCGAGGAGCCGGTCATCTCCAGGGCGCTGCCGAAGCTGGAGACGAAGGGCCAGAAGAGCAGCGCGAAGCTGAGGAAGACGAGGGCGACCCAGGCGCCGAGCAGGGAGATGAGCAGCGCCGGCCCGTTGAGCGCCTCGATGCGGTCGCGGGCGCGGTAGTCGTCGACCCGGTCGGTGATCAGCAGGAAGGCCCGATGCACCGACCCGGTGATGAGCACGGTCAGCCGGGGCGCGGAGGCCCGGGGGACGATCAGCGTCCCCAGCACGCTGCTGGCGGTGAGCAGCAGGATGGCGATCCCGGCGGCGAAGCCGGCCCAGCTCACGGCGGCCACCCTGCGAGGATAGGGAGGCCGGGCTGCCGGGCGCGGTGTCCGGGCTATGCAGGGTGCTGAGGAGCTCCCGACGGTCCTGACGCCCCCATCCTCGCCGGTGGCTCAGCACCCTGCTACAGGCCGGCGGCGGCCCCGGTCAGGTAGCGGATGACGTCGTCGGCGCCGTAGTCGTCGCGACCCGGCGGGAGCAGGGTGGCCAGACGGGCCAGGTCGTCGCCGCTGGTGACGATCGGCGGCTCCACCGTCCCGTCCTTCTGCACCTGGGGGTGGCCGGCGGTGGCCAGCAGGCCGTTGCAGAGGCAGCGCCGCTCGGCGGCGTCCTCCGCCGCCCCGCCCTTGGCGACGTAGGCCGCCAGCGGCTCGGCGGCGCAGCGGTAGGTGACGCCCCCCCCCAGCGCCACCGGCTCGCGCAGGTAGCCGTTGTCGCAGACCCGGGGCCGGGCCGCATACACATCGGGCGTCGAGACGCTGCCCTCGACCTGCACCACCTTGAAGGGGTATCCCGACGAGGAGGCGCGGGGGTCGGTGCGGACCTCGCCACCGCCCTCGTGGACGGCCTGGAGAACCCGGGTGCGCAGGGCCGGGTCCATGCCCGACTCGCGCGCGTAGGCGAAGAGCGTCCCCAGCTGGATGCCGGTGGCCCCCGCCGCCCGGGCCTCGGCCAGCCCCTCGGGCGAGCCGGTGCCGCCGGCCAGCCAGAATGGCAGCCCCAGGGCGGCCATGCGCGCGGTGTCCACCTGGTCGCGCTCGCCGTACACCGGCTGGCCGGTCTCGTCGAGCACCGTCCGGCCACGGGGGGGCGCGTTGTGACCGCCGGCCAGCGGGCCCTCGACCACGAACCCCTCGACGCTGCCGGTGGCGCGCCGGATCAGCATCACCGCCAGCGAGTCCGCGGAGATGATGGGGAGGAAGGCGGGGCGGGGGAGCCGGGCGGCGCCGTACCCGACCCCGGCCGGGTCGAACCTCAGCATCGGCACGGCCTGCTCCGGCGCGGCACCGTCGATGAGGTGCATGCCCGCCTCCCGGCCCTCGGCGAAGGCGTCGAGGACGCCGGGGATCTCGCGGGGGATGCCCGCGCCCATCAGGATGCAGTCGACTCCGGCGAGCATGGCGCCGTAGAGCGTGGGCAGCGTGGGCGGCCGGAGCTTGGTCATGAGGTTGATCCCCACCCGGCCCCGATGCCCCTCGCGGGCCAGGACCACCTCCACGAATGCCGCCAGCACGGTGAGGTCGCGCACCAGGGGCCGGTCCACGTGGCTCTGCATCCCCACGCGGCGGTAGGGGGTCCCCGGCCGCTTCCCCAACGGCACGAAGAAGCGGTCCAGCACACGTCCGGCGACCCCCTGGTCGGGGAACGCCTCGATCGCACGGCGCAGATGCCCGCCCTTGTCGCCGTCCTGGAGGCGGCGCGCCACCACGCTGTCGAGGGCGGTGCCCGAGACGACCCCCATGCAGCCACGGTGCGCGGCGACGGCACGGGCGAGCCGCCAGCCGGAGATGGCGACTCCCATCCCACCCTGGATGATCCGGATCTGGTGCAGCCAGCCGTGCCGGCTCGGGGGCTCGTTGCTCACTGTGGCCATCTCGGCCAATCTTCCCGTCTCGTCTGATGCAATGCATCGGCAACGCGGGCCAACCCGCCCTGACTCCCAGGGCCATGTCCCTCCTCTCCGCAGGACCAGGACGTCCAAAATACCCTTGTTGCGGCGGGGATTTCGGCCCATGCATGTGCAGGCCCTGTGTCCCCATATCTGTGCGGTCGCACAGTGTGGGATGACCTTTGGTCCGCGGCAAGTCACGTCTCTCGACCCTGTTGCCGCGGTCGTGGTTCTGGTTCAATCGAATCCGTCAGGAACCCTTGCACCAGGGTCGCTCCCACGGCGGCCCGTGCCTTGGAGGTGACGTCAACCGTTGTCCAAATCCGCGCGCATCTGCATCGACGGCAACGAGGCGGCAGCCAAAGTGGCGTACGCCCTCTCCGAGGTCATCTCCCTCTACCCGATAACCCCGTCCTCGCCGATGGGCGAGCACGCCGACGACTGGGCCGCCGCCGGGGTGCCGAACCTCTTCGGCGAGGTCCCCGACATCGTCGAGATGCAGTCCGAGGCGGGTGCGGCTGGGGCTCTTCACGGCGTCCTCCAGAAGGGCACGCTGGCGACCACCTTCACGGCCTCGCAGGGGCTGCTGCTGATGGTCCCCAACATGTACAAGATCGCCGGCGAGCTGCTGCCCGCGGTGATCCACGTGGCCGCGCGGAGCGTGGCCACCCACGCCCTCTCCATCTTCGGTGACCACTCCGACGTGATGGCGGTGCGCTCCGCCGGCTGGGCCATGCTCTCCTCGGCCACCGTCCAGGAGGCCCACGACCTCGCCCTGGTGGCGCACTCCGCGACCCTCACCTCGCGCGTGCCCTTCCTGCACTTCTTCGACGGCTTCCGCACCTCGCACGAGCTCGGCTCGGTGACCCCGCTGGAGCCCGAGGTGATGGTCGCCATGATCGACAGCCGGGCGATCGAGGAGATCCGGCTGCGGGGGATGAGCCCCGATCACCCCGACGTGCGCGGGACCGCCCAGAACCCCGACGTCTTCTTCCAGGGCCGCGAGGCGAACACCCCGTTCTACCGTGAGGTTCCCGCCATCGTCGCCCGCGCCATGGACGAGCTGGCCCGCCTCACCGGGCGCCGCTACAGCCTGGTGGAGTACACGGGTGCCCCCGACGCCGAGCGCGTGGTGGTGCTGATGGGCTCGGGATGCGGTGCCGTCGAGGAGACGGTCGAAGTCCTCAGGGCGCGCGGCGAGAAGGTCGGGATGCTCAAGCTGCACCTCTACCGTCCCTTCCCCAGCGCCGAGCTGGTCGCGGCCCTGCCCCGCACGGTGAAGAGCATCGCCGTCCTGGACCGGACCAAGGAGCCGGGCGGCGTTGGCGAGCCCCTCTACCTCGACGTGCGCGCCGCCATCGACGAGGCCATGGAGACCGACGAGCCGCCGTTCGCCGCCGCCCCGCTGGTCGTCGGCGGACGTTACGGGCTCTCCTCCAAGGAGTTCACCCCGGGGATGGCCAAGGCGGTGTTCGACGAGCTGGGCTCGGCCCGGCCGCGCCGCCACTTCGTGGTCGGGGTGACCGATGACGTGAGCCTCTCCAGCCTGGCCTGGGACCCCACCTTCGCGCCCCCGCGGCCGGAGGGGGAGCTGCAGGCGGTCTTCTTCGGGCTCGGCGCCGACGGCACCGTGGGTGCCAACAAGAACAGCGCCAAGATCATCTCGGACGGGACCGGCGCGAACGTCCAGGGCTACTTCGTCTACGACTCCAAGAAGTCGGGCTCGATGACCGTCTCGCACCTCCGCTTCGGGCCCCAGCCGATCCGCTCCACCTACCTGATCACCGCGGCCGACTTCGTGGCCTGCCACGAGCACGGGCTGCTGGAGCGGGTCAACGTGCTGGAGTGGGCCAAGCCGGGGGCGGTCTTCCTGCTCAACTCCCCGCACCCGGCCGACCAGGTCTGGGAGGCTCTGCCGGGCGCGGTGCGGCGCGAGATCGTCGAGAAGCAGGTCGAGCTCTGGGTGGTCGACGCCCAGCGCATCGCTTCTGAGGCCAACCTCGGCACCCGCATCAACACCGTGATGCAGGTCTGCTTCTTCGCCCTCTCCAAGGTCCTGCCCGTGGACCAGGCCATCGCCGACATCAAGGGCGCGGTGGTCAAGACCTACGGCCGGCGCGGCCAGGCGGTGGTCGATCAGAACATCGCCGCCATCGACTCCGCGCTCGCCGGGCTGACCAGGGTGATGCCGCCGGCCGGGGCCTCCCGGACCGTCGCCGAGCCGGCCGCCCGCGACTTCAGCGGCGCATCCCGGTTCGTGCGTGAGGTCACCTCGCGGCTGATCGCCGACCAGGGCGAGGCGCTGCCGGTCTCGGCGATGCCGCCGGACGGCCGCTTCCCCTCGGGCACCGCGCGCTTCGAGAAGCGGGCGATCGCCACCGAGATCCCGATCTGGGATCCCTCCATCTGCAGCGACTGCGGGAAGTGCGCGATCGTCTGCCCGCACGCGGCGATCCGGATGAAGGTCTTCGCCGCCGAGGCCGTCGAGGCGGCTCCCGCCGGCTTCCTCTCCAAGCCCTTCCGCTCCAAGGAGCTCACCGGTCATCTGCTGACCATCCAGGTGGCCCCCGACGACTGCACCGGCTGCGGCGTCTGCGTCGACGTGTGCCCGGCCAAGTCCAAGACCGAGGTCAAGCACAAGTC
>DNAU01000305.1:0-221 GCA_003491925.1 Chloroflexota bacterium | reverse complement strand
TGCACCGGCTGCGGCCTCTGCGTCGAGGTCTGCCCGGGCCGGTCCAAGACCGAGGCCCGGCACAAGTCGCTCAACCTGGAGCCCGTCCTCGAGCACCGCAACACCGAGCGCACCCGCTGGGACTTCTTCCGGGCGATCCCCGAGCTCGATCGGAGCCTGCTCGCCCACAACACGGTCAAGGGGGCAGCGGTCCTCCAACCGCTCTTCGAGTTCTCCGGGGC
>DNAU01000174.1:5724-10012 GCA_003491925.1 Chloroflexota bacterium | reverse complement strand
TGCAGGATCATCGCCGAGATCTGCTCGGGGGTGTGCCGCTCGCCGGCGACCTCGACCTCGACGCGGCCGTCCTTGCCGGCCACGACCTTGTAGGGGACCTGCCTGGTCTCGTTGGTCACCTCGCTGAGCAGCCGGCCCATGAAACGCTTGATCGAATAGATCGTGTTGTTGGGGTTCACCGCCGCCTGGCGGCGCGCCAGCGTGCCGACCAGGCGCTCTCCGCCGCGGGTGAATGCGACCACGGAGGGGGTGGTGCGACCGCCCTCGGCATTGGCGATGACGGTGGGTTCGCCGCCCTCCATCACGGCCACCACGCTGTTGGTGGTGCCGAGATCGATGCCGACCGTCTTGGCCATGGGATGGGTCCCTCCAGAAGTGCTCGAATGAGAGCCGATGCGCCCGTGGGGCGGCGTCCGCCCGCTCCGTGGCGGTCATTCCCGATGTACCTCGGCGCCTGCCCATGCTAAACGCCGGGGCCGTCAGAGGGGAGCGCTCAGCCCGGGTAGCCGCCGGCGCCGATCAGCGGGACGAAGCGGCAGGGCCCGAGGTTCTCGGTGATCCAGCTCCCTCCGCGCATCCTCAGCCGGGTGAGCTCCTCCCCCTCGGGGCCGCTCCGGATCGGCACCACCAGGCGGCCGCCCTCCCGGAGCTGGCGGGCCAGGGCGACCGGGAGCCGGGGTGCCGCGGCCCCGACCGCGATGGCGTCGAAGGGAGCGCGGTCGGGGAGCCCGACGCTGCCGTCGGCCCCGACCACCTCGACGTCGACCCCCAGCCGGCCCAGACGCTCGGCGGCCTGGTCGGCCAGCTCCGAGATCCGCTCGACGCTGATCACCCGGGCACCGCAGGCGGCCATCACCGCCGCCTGGTAGCCGCTGCCGGTGCCGATGTCGAGGGCGACGTCCCCCGCCCTCAGCTCCAGGGCCTCGACGATGATCGCCACCATCAGCGGCTGGGAGATGGTCTGGTTGTCGGCGATCGGGAGGGCCCGGTCCGCATAGGCGTCCTCGCGGTCGGCGGGAAGGACGAACTCCTCGCGCGGCACCGCGGCCATCGCCGCCAGCACCCGCTCGTCCCGCACCCCGCCGGCGCGGAGCCGCTCGATCATCTCCGCCACCGAGCTCATCCCCGGCCGGCCTCCCAGATCGAGTGACGCCGCACGGCTCGCATCCTCCTCGCCTACTCGGGGTGGTACTCCCGCTGCCCGGTCCGGTCGTCGAACCAGACCCGCATCCGCTGCCCGGTCTCGGGGTCGATGAACACCTCGGTGGTCGGCCGGGCGCCTCCGGCGACGGGCCCGCCGGCTCCGCCGCCCCGGTACCGCTCCCAGCCGATCACCGCCCCCAGCACGATGAGGATCACGAGGGCCAGGATCACCAGCAGCTCGACGGCGGGGATGGCTGCCATCAGGGGCGCCTCCTCAGCGCCGCGTTCACCTGGCCGGGGGCGGCGCCAGCGGCTCGATCACCTGGGCGGTGCCGTAGGCGACGATCTCGCTCATGGTATTGCCGATCTCCGACGAGTCGAAGCGCATCATGGTCACCGCGTTGGCCCCCATGGCGGTGGCGCTCTGGACCATGCGGTCGACCGCCTGGCGCCGGGCGTCCTCGAGCAGCTTGACGTAGGCGCCGACCTCGCCGCCGACGATGCTGCGGAAGCCCGCCGCGATGTTGCCGCCCAGCCCGCGGGTGCGCACGGTGAGGCCGAAGACCTGTCCGAGGGTCTGGGTGACCCGGGTGCCGGGGATGTTCTCGGTGGTGGTGACGATCATGGGGCGAGCATAGCCGTCCCGCGCCCCCTTCGCCGTCGTCACCGTGGGGTCAGGTCGAGGTCCGGCGGCGCCTGGTCCGGCAGCTTCCAGACGATGAAGCCCTTCTCCCACCGTCGATGCAATTCGTTGGCGCTGTCCACCGCCTCACCCACCCGCAGCTCGAACGATGCGAGGTCCTCGGCTGCGACCGCCGCGAGCAGCGGTTCCACCTCCTCGTGGAGGTACTCGCCGATGTCGTCGCCGTACTTGGGCCGGGTGATCGCGCAGAGGAGAAAGAGCTTGCGCATCTCCGAGAGCTGCCACCGGGCCAGCCGCCAGTTGCCGGCCCGAGCTGCGTAGACGGCCCGCCAGAGGCGGTTGGCGATCTCGGGCATCAGCCGGGCCAGCCCGGGCTGGAGCCGGGTCAGCTCCTCGGGGCTGAGCCGCTCCGGGTTGGCGGGCTGACCCGCGCTCTCGGCCATTTCTGCGCGAGTCTATCGGGGCCGGCCGGCCGGCCAGTGGCGGCGGAGAGGTCTGGAGGCCGGGTCGCGGGGGCCGGACAGAGGCTGGAGGCCTGACCCCTCCGGAGAGGTCTGAATCTCGGGAACCTCATGGGAGGCCCTCGCGTAGCGGAGGTGTGCAAGTACTCCGGCGACACGGTGGCCGTCTGCGCAGCGGGGCGGGTGCCCTGGTGGTATCGGTGGCGGTGGTCGCTGCGGTGACTGCCGGCTACTTCGGGCTCCGCCACGACTCGGCCCTGGGGGACGCCGCCGGTGGGCCGCCCGCCCGGACGGGCGCGGCCATGGCCTATGACTCCGCCACCGGCGACATGGTGATGTTCGGGGGCACGAGCGCCACCGGCCAGCCGCTCGCCGACACCTGGCTGTGGGATGGATCCGGCTGGGCGCAGGCGTCGCCGGCGACCAGCCCGCCCGCCCGGTACGGAGCTCAGATGGCCTGGGACCCCCAGAGCCAGCGGGTGATCCTGCTGGGTGGCACCGGGGGGAGCGGCTGCTCCGTCGACGGCTCATCGGGGGTGGCGGTGCCGGGCTCGGCCGGTTCCGGATCCGCGACCACCGGTTCCGCCTCCGCGACCACCGGTTCCGGCTCCGCGACGGCCGCTCCCGCCTCCGCGATCGCCACCCAGGCCTCGGCGATCGCAACTCCTGCCTCCGCGATCGCCGCTCCCCCGTCCGCAACCGCCTCCTCCGGGGCCTGCACCCAGCTCCAGGACGCCTGGGCGTGGGACGGCAGTGACTGGTCCCGGCTCGCCCTGGGACAGGCCTCCGGCCAGCTCGGCCACTACAGCCTCGCGGGGGCTTCGATGGCCACCGACGCGTCGACCGGGAGGATCGTGCTGGTGACCGCCGGCAGCCCGGCCACCGAGATCGGGCCGATCCCGGCCATCTACGGCTCGTCCGGCGGCTCCGCAACCGGAGCGGCCTCGAGCGGGTCCGCCACCGGGCTCCCCGCCTCGAGCGCCGCTGCCGTGACGGCCAATCCCGGCGGTCCCTGCATCGCCGTCGGCGGCGGGCTCTGCGGCTCGCCCGTGGCGGTCCCCACCGTGCCCGCCACCACGCTTCCCGGCCCGACGGCGTGCCCGCTCGACGGGGGCTGCGCGCTCCTGCCCTGCTCCGGCTGCGTGATCTGCCCGATGACGTCGGGGAGCACGACCCCCGGGGCCGGCACCCAGGTGATCTGCTCCAACTGCGTCGAGATCGGGACCCCGTGCCCGCTGCTCCCCGCGACCCTCACCTGGGTCTTCGACGGCACCACCTTCCAGCCGGTGAGCGCCTCTCCGACGGAGGTGCCGCCCTCGGGCGGCCAGCTGGTCTGGTTCCCCGGGCCGGGCCTCCTGGTCGACCTCGGCTCCGGTCTCTACGCCGCGATGGGGGGGACGGCCATCGCCTGTCCGTACGACGCCCCCTGCCCGGTGATCCCGGCCCGGGAGGAGTACCGGTGGACCGGGACCGGCTGGACGCCGCTCCAGGACGCCGCGGCGAGCGCGTCCGAGCCGTACTTCGAGGTCCCGCCGGTCGCCGACACCGCGACCGGTGAGGCCGTGGGTCTCGACGCGATGGGCGTGACCTGGGTCTCGACGGACCCGGCGACCGGCTGGGCGAAGGCTCTGTCCGCCGCCGCCCCGACCGCGCGCTCCGACTTCGCCCTCGCCTACGACGGCGCCACCGGCGAGGTGGTGCTCTTCGGTGGGGATGCCTTCGGGGCGAGCTCGGCGGTCGGTGGCGTGACCGCCGACACCTGGACTTGGGACAGCTCGGGGTGGACCCTGCGTGGCGGCGCCACTCCGACCCCGATCCCGTCGCCGTCCGGGACGGCCTCGCCGGTGGCCAGCCCGGTGACGCTGCCCTCGCTGCCCGCCGTCCCGCCGGCCACTCCGGTGCCGACCGCCGTGAGCCTTCCGAGTCCCACGCCAACCGTCCCCGCGACCGAGACGCCCACCCCAAGCCCCGCAGCGACCACCTGACGCGTGAGCACCGGCCGGTCCGGCGTCTCCCCACCGGGCTGACCCACGGCGGCGGG
>DNAU01000174.1:5287-5629 GCA_003491925.1 Chloroflexota bacterium | reverse complement strand
CCGGCTCCGGCCGCCCCCCGCCGCACCTCGCGCCAACCGCCCGCCCCCGCCCGCCACCCTGCCAACCCCAAGCTCCTCCTCGGTGTGCTCTGATCCCTGCGTGGCACCCCCCCAGCTCCGGATCGAGATCCTGGAACGCCCCGACGACCCCGCGGTCCAATCCATGCTCGTCAACCTGGGCCTGGAGGACCAGGAGCACTACGACCACCCCCGCGAGAGCCGGGAGGAGATCGCCGCCCACACCGGGCCCATCGCGCCTCGCTTCCATGGCGAGAACGTGATGCTGGTGGCGCGCGATGTTGACGGCCACGCGCTGGGCCTCTGCTGGTGCGTCCTCTTCGA
>DNAU01000174.1:4829-5240 GCA_003491925.1 Chloroflexota bacterium | reverse complement strand
GAGGTGGCCGAGCTCTACGTCGAGCCCGACGCCCGCGGCCAGGGGGTGGCGACCGCCCTGGTGGGGGAGGCGATGCGCATCTTCCGGGAGCGGGCGGTGAGCTTCGTGGCGGTGTGGACGCGTCCCGACAACCCCGCCGCCCTCTCCGTCTACAGGAACCACGGCTTCGAGCCCACCGAGCAGACCGTGCTCACCTGGCTGCCCCTTCCCGGTCGCGGGCGGCCCGATGCGGGCCCCGGCGGAGAGCGCGGCGCGGATAATCACGCTCCGTGACGCCCCGGAGGACACGATGACGCTCGAACGCGACCAGGTCGCCCACGTCGCCATGCTCGCCCGCCTCGGTCTGAGCGACCAGGACCTGGAGCGCTACCGCGAGCAGCTCGACGCCATCCTCGCCCACGTCGACCGCCT
>DNAU01000174.1:0-4688 GCA_003491925.1 Chloroflexota bacterium | reverse complement strand
CACTTCGAGGTGGGGGCGATCCAGGAGTGAGCCGACCGACCGTCGCCGACCTGGGCGCGAGCCTGCGCCGCGGCGAGACGTCGCCCGCCGAGCTCGCCGCCGCGTCCCGGAGCGCGCTGGAGTCGCTTGCCGGTCTCCATCCGGTGCTCCGCTACACCGACGAGCTCACCGAGCGCCAGGCCGCCCGTGCCGCGCGCAGCCTCGCCGAGTCGCCGGAGAAAGCGGGCCCGCTCTGCGGCATCCCCTTCGCCTACAAGGACGTCCTCTGCGTCGAGGGGGTGGAGACCACCGCGGGGTCCCGGATCCTCCAGGGATACATCCCCCCGTACACCGGCACGGCGCTCGGGCGGCTTCTCGACGCCGGCGCGGTCCCGGTCGCGGTCACCAACTGCGACGAGTTCGCCATGGGCTCCTCCAACGAGAACTCGGCCTTCGGCCCGGTGGGCAACCCCTGGGACCCGAGCCGGGTGCCGGGGGGCAGCAGCGGGGGCAGCGCGGCGGTGGTCGCGGCCGGGGCGGTCCCCTTCTCCCTGGGGACCGACACCGGCGGGTCGATCCGCCAGCCGGCCTCCTTCTGCGGTGTCGCCGGGTTCAAGCCGACCTACGGCAGGGTCTCCCGCTACGGGCTGATCGCCTTCGCCTCCTCCCTGGACCAGATCGGCCCGTTCGCCCGACAGGTCGAGGACGCCGCTCACGTCTTCACCGCCATGGCCGGCCACGATCCCCGGGACAGCACCTCGTCGCCCACCGAGGTGGAGCCGGTCGACGAGCAGCTGGGGCGTGGCATCGAAGGGATGCGCCTCGGGATCCCCCGCGAGTACATGGCCGAGGGGCTGGAGCCCGGCGTCCGCACCGCGGTCGAATCGGCCTTCGCCCTCTTGGAGAAGCTCGGCGCCACCCTCGAGGAGGTCTCGCTCCCCTCCACCCCGGCGGCGCTCAGCACCTACTACATCATCGCCCCCGCCGAGTGCTCGGCCAACCTGGCGCGGATGGACGGGGTCCGCTTCGGCTTCCACGTCGACCGCCCGTCGCTCACCGACAGCTACCTGGAGACGCGCGGCCAGGGCTTCGGCCCCGAGGTGAAGCGGCGGATCATGCTCGGCACCTACGCGCTCTCGAGCGGCTACTACGACGCCTACTACCGCAAGGCGCAGAAGGTGCGGACTCTCATCGCGGAAGAATTCGACCGCGCCTTCGAGAAGGTGGACGCGCTGGTCTGCCCCACCTCTCCGATCGTCGCCTTCCCCAAGGGGGAGAGGAGCGACCCCCTCTCCATGTATCTCTGCGACGTGCTCACGCTCCCGGTGAACCTCGCCGGCCTGCCGGGCATTTCGGTGCCGTGCGGCCTGAGCGAGGGCCTCCCGGTCGGTCTGCAGGTGATCGGTCCGCGCTTCCAGGATGCGCGGGTGCTGCGTGTCGCCCACGCCTACCAGGCGGCGACCCCCTGGCACGAGGCGCCGCCACCCCCGCCTCCGGGCGCGGCGGGCCGGCCGTCATGATCACGGCCAGCGCGGTGAGCACCCTGGAGCAGATCCTGAGCCGCTACGAGCCGGTGATCGGCCTGGAGGTCCACGGTCAGCTGCTCACCCGCAGCAAGATGTTCTGCGGCTGCAGCGCGGACTACATCGGGAGCCCGCCCAACAGCAACACCTGCCCGGTGTGCCTCGGCCTGCCGGGGGTGCTGCCGGTGATGAACCGGGTCGCCGTCGAGTACACGGTGCGGACCGCGCTGGCGCTCAACTGCGAGATCCCCGAGCACAGCAAGTTCGACCGCAAGAACTACTTCTATCCCGACCTCCCCAAGGGGTACCAGATCTCCCAGTGGGACATGCCCCTCTCGCGCAACGGCCACCTCAGCTTCACGGTCGACGGTGAGGAGGTGCGGTGCGGGATCACCCGGGTCCACCTCGAGGAGGACACCGGGACCCTCCAGCACGCCGGCGACATCCTCCAGCAGGCCCGCAGCTCGGTGGTCGACCTCAACCGCGCCGGCGTGCCCCTGATGGAGATCGTCGGCGAGCCCGATCTGCGCTCCGCCGAGCAGGCGCGCGAGTACCTGGTCCGGCTCCGCCAGATCCTCGTCTACATCGGGGTCAACGACGGCAACCTGGAGCAGGGGTCGTTCCGCTGCGACGCCAACATCTCGCTGCGGCGCCGCGGCGAGACCGAGCTCGGGGTCAAGGTCGAGGTCAAGAACATGAACTCGTTCCGGGCCGTGCAGCGGGCCCTCGACTTCGAGATCGTCCGCCAGGGGCGGCTGCTCGACCAGGGCCAGCCGATCGCCCAGGAGACCCGCGGCTGGGTGGAGGCCAAGGGCGCCACCATCTCCCAGCGGAGCAAGGAGTACGCGCACGACTACCGCTACTTCCCCGAGCCGGACCTGCCCCCCCTTCAGATCGGCGTCGACTTCGTCGAGAGGGTCCGGGCCGGGCTCCCCGAGCTGCCCCAGCAGCTGATGGAGCGGCTCCAGCGGGACCACGGCCTCTCCGCGTACGACGCCGCCATCATCTGCGCAGAGCGCGAGGACGCGCGCGCCTTCGAGGAGCTGGTGGCCGCCGGGGTTCCGGCCAAGACTGCCGCCAACTGGCTGATGGGGGAGGTTGCCAGGCTGAGCCGGGAGAGCCGGACCCCGCTGCAGCGCAGCGGCCTCGGGGTGGCCGGCCTGGCCGCCCTGGTCAAGCTGGTCGAAGGGGGCAGCATCAGCGGCTCCACCGCCAAGGAGCTCCTGGAGGAGCTCTACCTGCCCGGCGGCGACCCCGCCGCTGTGGTCCGGGACCGGGGTCTCGCCCAGGTCAGCGACCAGGCCGAGCTGGAGCGGCTGGTCGACGCGGTGATCGCCGAGAACCCGGCCGCCGTCGCCGACTTCCGAGGCGGCAAGGAGCAGGCCCTGCAGCGGCTGGTGGGGGGGGGGATGAAGGCGACCAGGGGTCGCGCCGACGCCCGGGCGGTGACCGGCCTGCTCCGTGACCGCCTCGCTCGTTGACGTCGGGAGGCGAGGGAGGAGGCACGGGGGTGCGTGCTGAGCACAGGCTTGGCGCAGGCGCGGGATGCAACCGCGCCGAGCCAAGGGCGCCGAGCGCCGGTCAGGGCGCTCGGACGCCCGAGCTGGATCGAAGCACCACCCCCGGGACTCCGGACGCCTCTCCTGAGCCGCTCCGTGCCGGCACTCGGCTGGTCGTCCGCTGCGAGGGGATGGTCCACGGTGGGCTCTGCCTCGCCCACGCGGATGGCGCGACCCTGCTGGTCGACGGCGCCATCCCCGGCGAGACCGTCGAGGTGGCGCTCACCTTCCGCAAGGGGCGCACCTGGTTCTGCCGGGTCATCGGTGTCGAGGAGGCCTCCCCGGACCGGGTCAGTGCGCCCTGTCCCTACGTGGGCGAGTGCGGAGGGTGCCAGCTCCAGCACATCGGCTACCCGCGCCAGCTCGAGCTGAAGCGGGAGATCCTGCTCGACGCTGTGCGCCGGGCCGGGGTCGCGGTGCCCGAGCCGCGGCTCCATGGCATGGAGGACCCCTGGCGCTATCGGTGGCGGGGCGAGTTCCACGTCATCCCCGGCGAACGGGGGCTGGCCGATGCCACCCTCGGTTTCAACCGGGCGCGGAGCTGGCGCAAGGTGGCGGTCGACGACTGCCTGATCCACCATCGGAGCATCGCCGGCGCGCTGCCCCGGCTGCGGGAGCTGGTCCGGCGGGGCGGTTCGCCGGGACTCGGCGTCCTCCACGTCACCGCCGGCGAGTCCGGCGACGAGCTCCTGCTCCGCTCCAAGCCGGCCGCCGCCCTGGCCCGATCGGTGGTGGACGAGATGGCGGCGACCCTGCCCGTGGGGGAGCGGTGGAGCACCGACCTCACCACCTTGCACTGGCGGGGGCGGGCCTTCCGGGTGTCGCCGGATTCGTTCATCCAGGTGAGCTGGGGGCAGCTCGACGCCCTCTACGGGTGCGTCATCGCGGCCCTCGGCGACGTGCACGGCCGGCGCATCGTCGACGCCTACGCCGGGATCGGGGTGCTCAGCGCCGTCCTCGCCGGCGAGGCGCGCGAGGTGGTGTGCATCGAGAGCAACCGGAGTGCGGCCGCGATGGGCCGGCTCAACGCCCGCATCAACGAGGTCGCCGATCGGGTGCGCTACGTCGTGGCCCCGGTCGAGTCCGCGCTCGCCGAGGTGGCCGGATCGGGCGGCGTCGACGGCCTGGTGCTCGACCCTCCCCGCGCCGGCTGCGGCGGCCAGGTCGCCGGCTGGCTGGCCCTGGCCGGGCCGCCGCGGGTCGTCTGCGTCTCCTGCGATCCCGCCACCCTGGCCCGCGACCTGCATGTCCTGGTCGCCTCCGGGCCCTACGCGGTGGACTCCGTCGACGTCGTGGACATGTTCCCCCAGACCTACCACGTCGAGACCGTGGTGGGGCTCAGCCGGCAGGGCTGACCCGCTCAGGTGGCGATGGTCACCGGTGGGACCGAGGTGGCGGACGGCCCCTGGGTGTCGAGGGTGGAGCGGACGACGTAGGTTCCTGGCGGGGTGGGCTCGGGGAGCACGGCGGTGAAGGCGCGGCTGGTCCCGGCGGGGACGATCTCGAGCGCGATCGCGAGGCAGTGCACGCCCGGCGTGGGGGCGGGGGTCGGCACCGGCACGCCGGCGGTGGTCTCCGCCCAGGCCGTCAGGCTCGCGACGCAACCGCCCAGCACGGTGAGCGGGCC
>DNAU01000108.1:2857-6167 GCA_003491925.1 Chloroflexota bacterium | reverse complement strand
TTTGACCAACTCCCTGAAGGAGCCGGTGGCGTACGTAACCAAATGGGAGTAAGGCCGAGCTTCAGGAGCCAAGCGTGCGTGGGAGGCCCGGATCGAGTTGGCGAGCCGCACAGCTGCTTCCAACCATGGGGAGCTCTCGACCATGGCGTTCATTCGGCTAATGCTCTCGGAGAACTGGTGCGAAGCCCCCCCTGCCGGGACGTCGCCTGAGACGCAGTGATGCTTGCCGCGACGATCGACGTAGTCCATCTCACCGCCCACAAAGACGAACCGTACCTTGGCCCGAGGGAGCGTCTTCAGGGGTACATAGAAAGCAGGGCCGGTCGTTAGCGTCCGGAGATCTCGGGGGGCTAGAAGATGATTGACGCTGCGGGGCTGTTCATTCGGCAAAAGCTGTCCATTCAACTTGTCGATCGCAGCGCGAGCTTCGTCAAAGCGGGCCGTCTCACCGTACACACGGGCGAGCGGCTCGAGGAACGGGTGATCGCGTTCGCCGAGTTGCAGCAGCGCAGCCTCGGCTAACGCGAGGTAACCGGTGCCGATGATGGCCCCGATCTCTTGGTGATAGGTGAAGGGCTCCCTTGTGGGGTCGATCCGAACCTCTGGCAGTGGCCAGACAAACGGGAGGTAGGTGGCTGGATCGTTGCTTGCAACACCTCTTGGGCGTGAGGGCGGGCGCGGGGTCGAGGGATCGTACGGAGGAAGGGGCGTTGCGGGAGCCGCAGCAGCTGCCTCAATCGCAGCCGGAAGGGATCCGAAGAGCTCTTTGACCCGGGCGGCGCTCGGCCTCACTCGTAGGGCTTGAATGACTGCAATCCGAGAATCCCGCGGGATGGCTTCAAAGCTGATCCTGCCTTCGAGATCGCCAGCCCGGAGCGGGTGTCCCAGAGCCTCGGCAAGAACCTGCAAGACGGATATGACATCCTCTCGCGTCGACTGTGATGAGCCGTTCTGGAACAGAGCTTGGATCAAGCATCTCTGACAGAAGTCGAGACCGCCGATGCCAAGGCGCGTTAGGAAGCTCGGTGAGAGGTCTGACTCCGTAAAGGTGCGCGAGCAGATCAAGCAGGTCTTCCGCTGCGGAGGGTCCGGAGTTAGACCCAGCTTCTTGGCGCGGGCTTGTGCGAAGTTCCAGAGGACGTTGTACCAGGCGTATTCCTTGGACACTGGGTCTGATTCGCGCCAAGCCTCGAGGACGTCCTCAGGAATCTCGCTTATCAGCTGATCATGAATCTGGTACTTGTAGGCCCACTGCCATTTGTCAACCAACTCGCGAAGGATGTCGTCGTACTCAGGAAGCCACCACACTAGGATGTGGTCGTTGTCGGCGAAAGAGACGGGAGGCCAGTCTTCCCGAGAGATGCCTTCATGAGGCGAAACCGAAGACGTTTGGCTGGAGGATACCGAGAGCTTGATGGCAACCTTTTGTCCGCTGACTGAGAGATGAATGGTCCCAATCGGCAACGGATCGTTCGAGCCTTTGGTGTTAGCCATTCTTACGGTCCACGCCGTCAAGTCGCCGCATAAGGAGGCTGGCCAACCCGAGCTGTTCCAGCGCTTCTTCATCGCTCAGGGGGACGAATAGCTCATGAGCATCAGGGTTACGGATACCTCGGACCGCTCCCATGAAGATGAGTTGATATCCGATTTGGATGTTCTGACCCGTCGCGGTGCTGAGGTCGGCCAGGAGTAGCCGCGGGTTCTGTCCGCCGAAGGCCTGCGCCATGAGGTCAGAGCCATCGATGCTGAGGCCGGTCAGCTCCTTCACGCGATTGTTGACAGTCTTGAAGGCTTCGAAAATGGCGACCTCGAGACGGTCTGGAATGTATCGCTGGATCACCTCCTTGACGGAGGGATGGAGTCTCGTGAGGCGCTCCAGCCGAGCTTCTAACGGTGGCGGCTCCGGCATCCCGGGAAGGGGAGCTCCAATGACCATACGACCATCCTGCAGATGCCAGCCCTGTCGACCAAGCTGTCGCAGGAGCCGAGGACGAGTGACCTCGTCGGGTCCGCTGTGCAGGGTGTCGCTGAGCCACGCCCCAAGGAACTGGCGGAGAGTCCTCCGGGCAGCTGATCCTCCCTGCTCGAGCGCCGCGAGGATGTCAAAGACGTATTGCCACTTGGTCTCCCCTTGGTGGTGAGGAACGAGCTCACGTGGAATCCCGGAGTCCGTGAGGAAGCGCGCCAACTGGATGCCCGTATAGGTGTCGCCGATAGCTCGGGATACGTCTTCCAGGATCATTCCCGCGATCGGGCGACCGTCGTCCTCATAGGGATCAGGGGGCGGCTGTAGGATCACCCGCCCCTGCGCTCGATCGCGTCCAGCGATGGTCAGGTGGATCTCACTGATGTGCTGAAGCCAGATGAAGGGCTCCATCTGCGGAGGGGTGCCTGGCGAGTAGCGCTCCTGCCACTCGAGAAGCCCGGCGGCGCGAGCCAGGCTCAGCTCGCGGACGAAGTTGGTACAGAACTGCGGATCGTAGACCGTGGTGCCCGCGAAGGCTTGGGCCAGCCTGAGCCCATCCAGAAGTGCGCCCGAAGGCGTCTGCTCGTTCGTCTGGATGAATCGAAGGAGTCCGAGATCGTCGACGTGGGTTGAGGGCGGCTGATCGGGCGAGGTCACGTTCGCACCTTCTTCGATTGAGGCTCCGGGTCACCGGCCTCGCCAGCGCACCCGCAGCGGCCTGATGTCGACGTCGATCAGCCGCGCCTCGGCGAGAACCGCGACGACCCAGTTGGCGGTGGCCCGCCGGACGTGCTTCTTGAGGATGCCGTCGACCGTTCCCTCTTCGGCAGATGTCCGGTAGGTCTGTCCGACAGTCTCCCACCCGCGCCCCGGGAGCCAGGCGCCCAACTCTTCGAGGGCGGCCCAGGGGATCGGGGTTCGCGCCTGCTTGGGGCCGAGGAGAAGCACTAGGTACTGCTCGCTGATCTCAGCGACGATGAACTGAGCATGGTCGCTGGGGGTGGTGAGGCGGGCGCCGGAGGTCACACTGCGTCGGATCGCCTGCTCGACGGGTCCTGGGGTCATCGGAGCAGCTCCACGGCGTCGTTGCAGGTAGTTCCTAGCGCAGGGTTTGGTTGATGGCCTGAAAGAGGGCCTCGAACCGGCTCAGGGTTTCTGGGCGAAGGCCAGGGACCACTGCCGCTCGATTGGCCAGGAGCCAGTTCGAGGGGTCGTTGTGGTTGAACCGTTCTCCGACAGCTTCGAGGCGGGCCAGGATGCGATCTCCCGCCCCGGGGAGCGCCGCGCTCGTGAGCGTCCTCGAGGTGGCGCCGTTGTAGAGGGAGAGATAGTCGTCCGGATGGA
>DNAU01000108.1:0-2816 GCA_003491925.1 Chloroflexota bacterium | reverse complement strand
GAGGTCTTCGATGTCGGCTGCGTTCATTTCGGCGAGCGGGCCCATGGTGATAACTCGGGTCCGCTCGAGCAGCCCGGCGTCGATCAGCTTGGTGATCCGTTGGGGCGGATGGCTGCCGCCGTCTACGACGACGGTGACATCCAGCTCTCGCCCTAGCAGTGATACGACCGCTGGGATGCTGCCAGCCCCTCCAGCTGGGAGCACGCGCCACCGCGGATCGAGGGCTGTCCTGCCGGCCGCCCGGAGCGCCTCAGACATCACCACCAAATATGTGTAGTCGGCAAGACCTTCAACCACGAGATTGTCCGGGCCGACGAAGATATTCTGGGCGATGTCGTAGCCCAGGGCGCCCTGAAGAGGAGAGAGGGTATCGGGGTCGTGGGACATAAGCTGCTCTCGGACAACCGCTCCCGTCTCGGGCCCCAAGTCCTCGACGACCCGAACCCGCTCGAGGTGGGCCGGGTCGATCATGAAGGGGGAGTGGGTCGTGTAGATGACTTGGTGGCGTGTTGCCAGGGTGTCCTCGATGAAGGCCAGAAAATCCGCCTGGGCCCGGGCGTGCAGCGCCAATGCCGGTTCGTCGAGGAGGACGATGACCCTGTCGTCGGTCTCGAACTCTTTGAAGGCTGCCAAGAATGAGACGAACCATCTGAACCCGCTCGAGCGGACATCGAGGTTGTTCGTGAAGAAGTGGCGGTCGTCCATCACCCGGAGCTGCAGCATGCGGCGGATGATGTGCTGGTTCGGCGCCACGCCCTCTTCGATGGGCTCAATGTCGATCTCCAAGCGCAGATGCTCGTTCTGGTGCCAGTACCGGCGCACCTGTCTGGTGAGGTCCGCCGCGACGGCCTCCATCTCCGCGCTGCGCTTCTCGTAGTTGGGATCGATCAGCTGATCGCCGGCGTACCCGAGTCGAAGCAAGGCGAGGGTGGTTTGCTGAGCCGGGGAGAGCGAGCTGAGGTTGTCGTCACGTAGAGCTTGAAGGATGGGGGCGATGTCCATCCGACCCTCAAGACGGCTGTAGTCGTCGAAGTAGAAGAGGGGCGGCATGAGGGCGGCAACGGTCTTTCCGACGTCGAGTTGCACCTGGCCGTCTGGGTACAGCTGCTGGGCAATAGTCCTGGCCGATGCCGCCTTGTTCGCCCCTTCCGTTGGGACCTGGGCGCCGGAGGCATCGGGTTCGGTCTCTGCAGCGGCGGTCTCAAGCTGTGCGAGAAGGGCCGCCAACTTGATTGCCCCGGTGCTGGTTCCCGCGCGCGCTTCGACTTCGCGGCATGCAGCCTCCTCATCAACTTCAACCTGCAGGATCCGGCTTCCGTCGTACCGCTTGCTGATCGTCCAGATCGGTGATGTGAGAACGCCCGCGCCGTACCGGGTGTGGACCTCGGCTACCTCCGAGGGGTCGAGCTCGAAGGTGACTGAGATGGGTATCGCCCGCGCGTACTGGCCGGTGCGTTGGTGCTCCTTCTGGAGCCAGCGGGGATACTGCTGCTCATCGAAGGTGCGATCCTTGAGAGCCGGGTTGATAGCGTGGAGGGCGTGGAGGAGGTTGGTCTTACCGGACTCGTTCTTGCCAACGAGGCAGGTGATGGTCTCTGGGGTTGGGATCTGCCCGCTGTCCAAGATGTTCCGGAAGTGCCCGACCTGAAAGCTGGTGAGCTTCATCCATCGTGCTCCGTTGAGTGCCGGGGGTGGGCTGGATTCCGGGGAGCCACCCCCGTGAGGCCGATCCCCGCATAAGCGTCCTCAATTCCTTCATCCACGAGGTTCGCCTGATCCTGCATCTCCCCACCGAGGGTGGGGCTATCGGGGCTCAGCATGGCTTCGAGCACCGGCAAGCCCGGGATCGCCGCTCCGAGATCTTCTAGCGCTGCTCCGTGGTCACGAAGGAGGCGCGCGCGGTCGCCCAGAGTCTTGAGAGCGGCGCGGCCCGTCTGACGCCGGTAGGCCGCGAACTGATCGAACAGTGCAGATACCTCAGAATTGGCAGAACTGAACAGCCATTCTGCGTCGGACGAGGTCACGGTTCTCCCCTCCTTCCTGAGGCGGATGAGGCGCGGGGACCAGTTGGGAAGAAGTAGTTTAGCGAACATGCGTACCCTGCTGCTCGCTGGTGGCGTTTGCCGAGGGCTCCGGGTTCGACCTTGGTCAGCGATCGCTGTCCCCAAGACCGGGCCGACGTCCATGCCGAGGCGGTGAGTGAGCTTGAGAAGGACCTCCAGGCTAGGAGGGCTGAACTGCCTGCTCGATCCGCCGGAGGTAGGTGCGCCCTCCGAGGCCGAGGGAGGCGGCGTCCGGGGTCAGGCCGAGCTGCCGGCGACGACGACGCGGAGGCCCCGCGGTTGTCCGCGCCAGCGAGAAGCCCAAGTTCAGATGCAGGTCGTTGCAATACCGCTGGAGCGTCGAGAGGTGGGGTCACGAGTGATCGTCGCGCCACTTCTTGCCGGTCTTCCGGGGGCGCTGGGCGAGGTCGCTGGCCGCAGCGCGGTTCTCGACGACGGTCGACTTCTTGTCGCGGAGAACATTCGAAGCTGCCTTGCCTGCTTTCTTACTCGTCGGCATCAGGGACTCCGATGAGCCGGCCCGTGAGGCACGGCTCGGGTCGACGCGGGACACGCCCGCAGGCCACACGCCTGTTCGGACAGGTCTACGTGGGGCCGGGCTCTCCCAACAAGCGGCGATCGGGAACGGTCCAGCCGGCCGGGTAGACGCGGCCGGCGCTGAGCGGTAGCGCGGCATTGCTTTCGCTCTCGCAACTGTCCGAGCTGTGGGCCGCTGGTCAGACCGGACGGGCACGGCAGGGAGGGAGGAGCCTA
>DNAU01000250.1 GCA_003491925.1 Chloroflexota bacterium | reverse complement strand
CCTCATCTTGAGAGCCGTACACGTTAGGCGCCCGCTGACGGTGGTTCGCCTGCCGGCGAGCTCGCGCAGGGAGCCCGGTAACCAGCCTGCCCAGGGACCCCCTGGGGACGCTGAATGGCGAGAACCAGCCTCGCCGCCCAGCACGGCGTCGACACCGACGGCAGCCGACAGTTAGGGTACCTCCGTGCCCAGAGTCAAGAACCTCTGCCACCCTTACCGAACCGTGCCTGGGCAGCCGGACGTCGAGAGACTCGGGTCCGGCACCCGCTCAGGAGGGTGGGGCAAACCTGGGACAGGCTCGGCCAAGGCAGTCGGCGCCAAGCGGCCGCTCGCTGGGGGGCCACGACGGTGATTGGCAGGCAAGTACATCTCACCTCAGGAGAGGGTGCCCGGCAGCTGCTCCCGGGGGATCGTCTCGAAGTCATTTGTCGGACCCCTCGAAGTTCGGTCGAGAAGCGCTGGTCCGGGTCGCGCCGATCACAGCGGTCAACACGATCGTTGCCACGGAGGGCGTCGACAGCGATGAACTGGCCGCCATTCGCGATCTCGGCGTCGAGGTCATCGTGGCGCCCAACACTTCGGCTTCTCCAGCCTGAGCCGCGGCGAGGAGAAGAGTCGTGTGGAGGAGCAGTAAATCGTGGAGTGTCTGACTAATGTATGACCCAATCGCCTTTACCTTGCCCGAAGGGGTGGACCTCGCGACACACATCGCGGCCACCTATCTCTATCAAACCTCCGCCTCCGCGGACATCCACAAGCTCGCGGCCGCCTTGTCCGAGGAGCAGTCGAGCGGAACTTGGGTGAGCCTCGAGGGCGAGACGCCCGAGGTGCGCGAGCGCCACGTCGGCAAGATCATCGGGATCTGGGAGATCCCCGATCACGAGGTGTCGGTTCCGGGGGATCTGCGCACTCGCGATTGGATTCTGCAGATCGCCTATCCCGTGCACAACATCGGGCCCCAGATCCCCCTGATGCTGACGACGGTGAACGGCAACATCGCATCCGCGGGTCGGCTGAAGCTGTTGGATCTCCACTTCCCCCGCTCTTACACCGAGCAGTTCAAGGGTCCGAAGTTCGGGATCGAAGGCATGCGGGAGCTGCTTGGCGTGCCTGACCGGCCGCTGCTCGTTGCCATGATCAAGCCTTCGATCGGCCTCACCCCCCAGCAAAGCGCCGAAGCCTTCTATCAGGCTGCGGTGGGAGGAGCAGACGGAGTCAAGGATGACGAGCTGGTGGTGTCTCACCCGTGGAGCCATTTCCTGGATCGTGTGCGTGAGCACGGCGCCGCCGCAACCGCCGCCTACGAGGAGACCGGCCACCGCACCCTCTACTTCGTGAACATCACCGATCGTCCCGACCGTTTGGTTGACAATGCCCATCGCGCGCTGGAGGCAGGTGCCTCTGCGCTGATGGTCAACTACCTCGTGGTGGGGATCTCGGCGCTGTCCATGCTCGCTGACGATCCTGACATCAACGTCCCGGTCCTCGCCCATCTGGACTTCTCCGGGGCCATCTATGGGTCCCCCTGGTCAGGGGTGAGCTCGCACCTGGTGCTTGGCAAGCTGCCGAGACTGGCCGGCGCGGACCTCGTCGTCTATCCCAGTCCATACGGCAAGTTCCCGTTCCTCCCCGCGAAGCACCTGCGCATCGCGCAGGCGCTGACCGGGAGGTTCCACGACATCAGGCGTTCCTGGCCGATGCCGGGAGGTGGTGTCCAGCCTGGCATGCTGCCCCTGCTCTTCGGTGACATGGGGCGTGACTTCATCGTGGGCGCGGGCGGGGCGGTCCATGGCCATCCGCTGGGTCCTGCCGCGGGAGCTAAGGCCCTGCGCCAGGCCATCGATGCGGTGATGGCCAACGGTGCAATCCGGATCGAGGGATCTCCGCCGGAGCTGGCGGCGGCGCTGGCGATCTGGGGGATCTCGGAGGCCGGGGTCAAGGGTGCCTACGATCTGATGACCGGCTGAGGTCTTGGCAGCACAGCGCCGGCTCCTATCGACGGCACGATCCGGCTGCGGGAGGGTCGCCGGCTTGGTTACGCGCTGCTCGGCGACCCCGAGGATCGGCTTCTGATCTACTTCCACGGACATGCCCGCTGACACCTGGGCTCCAACATCCCACGCTCTTGACGAGGAAGTTGGAAGTCCATTCGGAGAGGAGGTGGTGGCCATTTTCAGAGTCGGCGAGTGGACCGTGAAGCCGGGTCGGGAGCAGGAGTTCCTACAAGTCTGGCGTGAGCTTGCCCAATACACCGCGGTGCGGATGGCGGGCGCAAGGAGCCCAGCCGCCTGCTTCGTGACCGTGAGCAGCCGAACCGCTTAGTCAGCGTGGCGCAATGGGACAGCGCCGACACCATTCGGTCACAGGGCGCCGGGCCCGCCTTGAGCGAGCGGGTGGCGCGGATGGGGCCTTCTCGACGATTCCTCCCCGATGACCCTCGGCGACGTGACCGAGCCCTGAGGACCCCCGATCACCCGCTGCAGGGCGAGGGCTATCATCCCATCGTGTCTGTGCCGCCTGGCAAATCGCTCGATGGGTAGGCTGGTGGAGGCGAGCACGTGAAGGGTCTCGTCAAGCTTGCGTCCGGGCCGGGCCAGATGGCCCTCATGGACGTCGCCGAACGGCATGCCGGTGCGGGAGAGGTACGCCTTCAGGTGCGCGCGGCGGCGCTCTGCGGCACTGACGTCCTCATCTGCAAGGGGCTGCGTGAGGTCGCCGCCCCCGTCATCTTGGGGCACGAGTTCGCGGGGATCGTCGACGAGATTGGTGGGGGGGTGACGGGTGTTCAGCTCGGCGATCGCGTCACCAGCGAGACCGACGCCTTCGTCTGCGGGACCTGCGTTTTCTGCCGTGCCGGCGACGTGCAGCTCTGCGAGCGCCGTCGTGCCATCGGTCAGAGCACCGACGGCGGCTTCGCAGAGGCCGCCGTCGTTCCCGCTCGGGGCATCCATGTTCTCCCGGAGAGCGTCGACTTCATCGCCGGGGCGCTGACGGAGCCTCTCGCTGTCGCGGTGCACGCGGCCGCGGAGCGTGCTCGTGTCCAGCCCGGAGAGTGGGTGGCCGTGGTTGGTCCGGGTACCGTTGGGTTGCTGGTGGCTCAGGTGGCTCGGGCGATCGGCGGCGAGGTCACCCTGGCCGGGCTTGACAGGCACGCCGAGCGCTTCCGGATCGGGCGTGACCTCGGCATCGGATCGGCCATCCGGCTGGACCACCCCGACGACATCCTCGCCTTCCGGGAAGCGACGAGGACCGAGGGGAGCAGCGGTGCCGATATCGTCATCGAGTGCAGCGGAACAGCCGAAGCGCTGACCGCGTGCCCGCAGCTGGTTCGCCGGGGTGGACGGGTGGTCCTGGTCGGCTTCTACGGAGCGCGCCTCGAGACACCGGCCGACCAGATCGTCAACGGCGAGCTCTCGCTCATCGGTTCGCGCGGCAAGCGCGCGAGCTCGTTCAATCTCGGTCTCCAGCTTCTCGGCGACGGGCGCGTCGACACCGCAGGTCTCGTGACCCATAGCTTCCCGCTCGCTGCGTGGCAGGAAGCCCTCGAGGTCGCCGAGCGATCCGGGACCAAGGTCGTCTTCGACCGCATGGTGGTCTGACGCCCACCGACGTGCCGGGTAGGGCCCTGCGACCGCGGGGGGTCTGTGGTCCCGACTGCGCCTCCGACGGCCGCGCACGCGGGCGGATCGTCGTGCCCGCCGAGTACCTCGCGCGCATTCCAGCCGGCCACGCTGTACCCCTTGGCGTACCCCTACAGGCGCAACACTGGCTGTCACGGGCCGTCACGAACCTTGGACGGCTAAATACCAAACAATGCCGAAGGCACCAGGAATGACGCGTTCGGGGGATTTGTAAACCGTAGGATGGGAGTTGTAGGTGAGCAGGAATAGTGCGCAGACCTGATCACGAATAGTGCACAGGTCCTCGGGGCGATGGAGGACCTGGAGACGTGATCGGAAAGGAAGTGGTCGCGTCCTGGCTCTGCTG
>DNAU01000117.1:6313-6505 GCA_003491925.1 Chloroflexota bacterium | reverse complement strand
GCTCGGGGCGCTCGGGGAACGCTGCCGGATGGACGACGTCCGGGGCGCCGAGGGCCGGGCCGGAGACGGTGGCGGGTGCCCAGGAGGCGGCCGCCGGCGGCGACGCGGAGGGCATCCCGACGGAGGGTGGCGCCAGCGCCGCCGCGGGGGGGGAGGCGGTGGCGGCCGGAGCGGCGGGCACGCGCTGAGGCC
>DNAU01000117.1:4255-6256 GCA_003491925.1 Chloroflexota bacterium | reverse complement strand
GCGGCGGGCACGCGCTGAGGCCAGGCCTCGAATGGTCCGGCCGGGGGCGGGCCCGGGACCATCGGCGGCGCGGCCTCCACAGAGGGTGGCGCCGGCGCTGCGACCGCAGCGGTGGACGCGGTGGCGGCCGGCGCGATCGGGCGCTCCCCGACGGCAGCCCCCCCGGGCCACACCGGCGGCGGCGGGGGCGGAGCGGCAGGCGGTGCGGGGGGACGGTCCGGGGTCCGGAGGGCGGCACTCCAGGAGGGCGCGTCCTGGGGCAAGGACGGCGGCGGGGTCGGGAGCGGACGCGACAGCGGCAGCGGGAATCCCGGTGCCTGCGGATCCGCGGAGGGAGGCGCCGCGGCGAGCGGGCGGCCCAACGAGACGCCGGGGTGCCAGCCCAGCGGCAGCGCCTCGGTGCGGCCGGGGGGGGCCGTCGGAGCGTCGGCGCCCAGGCTGCGCGGACCCGGGCCCGGCGCGGGCGGGACACGACCACCCGGAGGGCCACCCGGTCCCACGGGGGACGGGGGCCAGGCGGCCGAGCCCGGTGGACGGACCGCCCACGTCGCCGCCGCCGGTGCACCACCAGGTCCCGGGAAGGGAGCCCCGGTGGGCGGGGGGAACAGCGGCCCGAGTGGGCTCAGCGACGGTCGGGGGCCGGCCGCGGGGGTGCCGAATGGCGGGCCGGCGGGCGGCGGAGGGACGGGCGGCGCCAGCTGATCCAGGGGAGCGCGCGCGCCTCCGGGAGCCGGGGGCGGTAGCGCCATCCGGGCCGCCAGGGGTCCGGGCGCGGCGGCACCGGCGACGGGGTCGTCGACCAGGTAGTGCTGGACCTCGAGCCGGGTGGGAGGGGTCACCGGCGTCCCGGTCGGGTAGCCGGACATCCGCGGCAGGGGGGGCTCCACGAAGGCCTTCCCGGCAAACGCCGGGACCTCGCCGGCCGGCCGCCAGGCGGGTCGCCCGTCCACGGCCGTCGGGCCGGGCGGAGCCTCGAGCTCGGGGAGCGGCCTGCCGGTATCCGGACTGACCAGGGGGACCTTGCAGGTGGGACAGAGGGTGCGCCCGTCGTACCACTTCCAGCACCTGGTGCAGACGAGCTGGTCCGACATCACGCATCGCATGATGCTCCCGACAGGGCGGGGTCGCCGCATCTCGTCACGTTCGTGTGACCGGTTGTGACGGCTGCATCGGGATGGCTGGGGCGGTCCCGGGCGCCGGTCTCCGACCGGGCGGCACGACGGGTGAGTACCATCGCCGCAGTGCTGACCGCATTTCTCTTCATCGTCTGCGAGCCGGGGGCGATCGGCCGCCTCGGCAGGGCCCTCGCCGACACCGAGGGGGTCGCGGAGGTCTACACGACCACCGGCTCGGCGGACTTCATCGCGGTGGTCCGGGTGCCCGACCTCGACGCCCTCGCCACCACGGTGACCCAGCACATCGCCGAGCTGCCGGGCATCGTGCGCACCGACACCCACCTGGCGATCCGCTCCTACGGGCGAGGCGACGAGACGGCCGCCTTCGACATCGGGGTGGATTGAGCTCGATGCCTGACCAGGGCCCCGGCGCGCCAGCCGAGGGTGGTGCCGGCCCCACCCCGGCCGCGACGACCGGGCAGGCGCGGATGCTGGCCGCGCTCCGGCGCCAGCCCGTCGACCGGACCCCCGTCTGGTTCATGCGCCAGGCGGGGCGCAGCCTCGCCGCCTACCGCGAGCTGCGCGAGCGGTACGACATCCTCACCATCACCCGGACCCCGGAGCTCTGCGCGCGGGTGACCATGATGCCGGTCAACGAGCTCGGCGTCGACGCCGCCGTCCTCTACGCCGACATCATGCTGCCCCTGGTCGGGATGGGCGTGCCGTTCTCGATCGACCCGGGCCTGGGACCGATCATCCACGAGCCGCTCCGCTCCGCGGCGGACATCGCCCGTCTGGTGGTGGTCGAGTCAGCCGAGGAGGCCACTCCCGACCTCTTCACCGCCATCCGCGGGGTCCGGCAGCAGCTCGGCGCGCGCGCCGCGGT
>DNAU01000117.1:547-4119 GCA_003491925.1 Chloroflexota bacterium | reverse complement strand
GACTACGCCCGCAGCAAGGCCCTGATGCACGGCGAGCCCGAGCTGTGGGAGAGGCTGATGGAGAAGCTCGCCGAGGTGACCATCCGCTACCTGCGGGCCCAGGTCACCGCCGGCGTCGACGTCCTCCAGCTCTTCGACTCCTGGGTCGGCGCGCTGAGCCGGCGTGACTACGAGGCCCGGGTACTCCCCCACGTCCGGCGGATCTTCGCCGGGGTCGCGGATACCGGCGTCCCCCGCATCTACTTCGCGACCGGCTGCGCCCACCTGCTGGAGGCGATGGCCACCGCCGGCGGCGACGCCCTGTCGGTGGACTGGCGCCTCCCCCTGGATGAGGCGTGGCAGCGGATCGGGCCCGGGCTGGGCATCCAGGGCAACCTCGACCCCACCGCGGCCCTCGCCTCCTGGCCGGTCGTGGAGCGGGAGGCACGCCGCGTGCTCGACGAGGCCGGCGGGCGCGACGGCCACGTCTTCAACCTGGGCCACGGGGTCCTCCCCGACACGGATCCGGCCACGCTCCGGCGAGTGGTCGAGCTGGTGCACGAGGAGACCGCTCGCTGATGCCCTCCCCCACCGGGATCGTGCTGCTCACCTTTGGCTCGGCCGTGACCGCCGAGCAGGTCCCGGCCTACCTGCGCAGCGTGCGGGGCGGCAGCGACGCCGGCCCCGAGCTCACCGAGGAGTTCGAGCGCCGCTTCCGGCGGATCGGGCGCTCGCCGCTGCTCGACATCACCGCCGCGCAGGCTGCCGGCCTGGAGCGGCTGCTCGAGGAGCGTCATGGCCCCGGTGCCTACCGGGTGGCGGTGGGGATGCAGCACTCGGCGCCCTGGATCGCCGAGACCATCGACGCCCTGGTCGACGAGGGGATCACCCGGATCCTGGGCATCGTGCTCGCCCCGCAGTACTCGCGGCTCATCCTCTCCGGCTACGAGCGCGAGATCGAGCGCGCACGGGCGCGGCACCCTGACCTGGAGATCGCGGTGGCGGGGCCGTGGCACACCACCCCGGGCTGGATCGAGGGACTGAGCGACCGGGTCGCGGAGGCCCTGGCGGAGTCGCCGCCGGCCCCACCGGGCGCGGCCGCCGTCATCTTCACCGCTCACAGCCTTCCCCGCGATGTGATCGAGAGGGACCCCGGCTACGTGGGCCAGCTCCACCAGACGGCGGAGGCGGTCGTCGAGCGGCTCCGCCTCCCGGAGGGAAGCTGGAGGTTCGGCTGGCAGAGCGCGGGCCACACGCCCGCCGAGTGGCTCAAACCCGATCTTCTCGACATCCTCCCCGAGCTGGCGGCGGCGGGGGCGAAGGAGGTGCTGGTCGCGCCGGTTCAGTTCGTGGCCGACCACCTCGAGACCCTCTATGACATCGACGTCGCCGCCGGCGAGCAGGCGGCCGAGCACGGGCTCAGACTGCGCCGGATCGCCATGCCCAACGCGTCGCCGGCGATGATCCGGGGCCTCGCCGAGGTGGTCGAGCACGAGCTGGCGGGAGCCCTGCCCGACTGACCGCTCCGCCCCGGGGGCCGGGAGATGGGGACCGGCGCCAGTTGATAAGGTCAGCGCCGATGGGACCGCCGCTGATGGGCTGGCGCCTGGGATGAGCTGGTGGGGCGGCTTCGTCCACCGGCACCGGTGGTGGGTGCTGCTCGCGTCGATCCTCCTCTTCGTCGCCAGCGCCCTGGTGCTCAGCAGGGGGGGCACGCTCAACAACAGCAACACCTTCCATTTCGAGTCGAGTCAGGCCCTCACCCTCGAGTCCCAGCAGCTCCCCACCTCGATCGCCAACGGATTCGAGGTGGTGCTCGGCAGCCCCTCGCTCACGGTGGGGAGCCCGGCGTTCGAGTCGGCGGTGACGGCGGCGCTGGCGCCGCTCGGCCGCGACAGCAGGGTGCAGACGATCCTGATGCCGCCGCTCGACAGCGAGACCGCCGAGAGCTCGCTCATCTCCACCGACCGGCACTGGGTGGCGGTCGAGATCGGCCTCAACATCCCCAACTTCGACGCGGCCACCCAGGTCTACCCCAGCCTGCGCGCCGAGGTGCACTCCGACGTGCTCACCGTCCATGCCGCCGGCGATCTCGCCCTCAACAGCGCATTCAACACCCGGAGCGAGCAGGACCTGCAGCGAGCCGACGTCTCCATCCCGGCGGCGCTCGTCCTCCTGGTCATCGTCTTCGGGTCGGTGGTGGCGGCGCTGCTCTGCCTGGGGGTGGGCCTGGTCGCGGTCGCCGGCGGGCTCGCCGCCATGTACACGATGGCCCACGTCACCGACGTCTCGACCTACGCCCTCAACGTCGTCGTCATCCTCGGCCTCGGGGTCGCCATCGACTACTCGCTCTTCATCGTCAGCCGCTTCCGGGAGGAGCTGCGACGCCAGCCGAGCGTCGAGGCGGCGCTCGGGGTGACGATGCGGACCGCCGGCACCGCGGTCGCCTTCTCGGGGATCACGGTCGCGGTGGGGGCCACCGCTCTGCTCTTCTACTCCGGCACCATCCTCACCAGCATGGGGCTGTCGGGCAGCTTCATGGTCCTGATCTCGGTCGTCTACGCGCTCTCCTTCCTCCCCGCTCTGCTGGCCATCCTCGGGGATCGGGTCAACCGCTGGCGACCGGGAAGCCTGCTCCGCGTCTTCCGGCGGCGCGGGGCGGTGGCCGCAGGCGGGGCCGCGACCACCGGCACCACCTCTGCGACGGGGACGGCCGCGGCCTCCGGGGCGACCGCCGTGGGGCAGCCGTCCGACCCCGGCGGTCACGGGTTCTGGGCACGACTCGCCAACCTCGTGATGCGGCACCCGGTGGCGATGCTGCTGCCCTGCCTCGCCCTGCTGCTGCTGGCGGGCTCCCCCCTCGCCCAGATCCACCTCGCCGAGGCCGACATCACCCTGCTGCCGCCCGGGGACGACGCCCGCCAGGGAACCCAGCTGCTCACCGCGCAATTCGGCCAGGGGAACGCCATCGACGTCGTCCTGGAGTTTGACGGCTCGCCCTACAGCCCCGGCAACGTCGCCATCGCCTACCAGCTCGGCCAGCGGCTCACCACCTTCGCCGGGATCAGCGCCGTGACCAGCTACGTGAACGAGCACGGGGTGAGCGGCGTCGCCGCCTACCAGCAGCTCTACGCGGACGGGCTCGCGGGGCTGCCCGCGGCCGACCGGGCCGGGGTCAGCCAGCTCACCGGGAGCAGCATCGCCGTGCTGCGCGCCTACACCCCCCACCCGGAGTCGAGCGACCAGGCCCAGAACCTGGTCCGTTACATCCGCGCCCACGACCGGGTCGGCGGCGCCCGGGTGCTGGTGACCGGCAACACCGCCTTCGACATGGACTACGTCCAGTACATGCTGGACCAGACCCCGGCGGCGGTCGCCTACGCCATGACGGCGACGTTCATCCTGCTGGTGATCCTGCTCCGCTCCCTGGTGCTTCCCCTCAAGGCCGTGCTGATGAACCTGCTCTCGCCCTCCGCCTCCTTCGGTGCCCTGGTCTTCATCTTCCAGCAGGGTCATCTGAGCGGGCTGCTCGACTTCAGCCCGGCGCCTCTCGACCCCACCATCCCGGTGCTGGTCTTCTGCGTCGTCTTCGG
>DNAU01000117.1:0-405 GCA_003491925.1 Chloroflexota bacterium | reverse complement strand
CGCGCCGTCGCCGCCGGGCTCCAGGCCAGCGGACGGCTGGTCACCGGGGCGGCGGCGATCATGGTCACCGTCTTCCTCGTCTTCGGCCTGGTCTCGTCAGTGGTCGTGATCAAGGCCCTCGGACTGGGGATGGCGATCGCGATCTTCGTCGACGCCAGCATCGTGCGCGCCCTGGTGGTGCCCGCCCTGATGCGCCTGATTGGCCCCGTCAACTGGTGGGCGCCGCGATGGCTGCGCCTCCGGTCTGACCGGCGGGAGAGCGCCGCCGGGTAGGACCGCGACGATCTCGCCGCCCTCCTCCCCGAACCGGGGTCCACGCCAGCGTCGCCTTCCCGGCCCGCAGCGGGAGGCCCCGCCCACCAGCCCGGTTATGGACGTCGATGTGACCTGACCCCCTGAAACTGG
>DNAU01000026.1 GCA_003491925.1 Chloroflexota bacterium | reverse complement strand
CGGTCCGGACCTCGAGCTCCTCGTACGCCATCTCGAAGTCGGCCGGGGTCAGACGGCGGGAGCCTCGGGCCAGCCGCGGGAACCGTCCGAACGTCCGCCAGTAGACGAACGCGGATGCCCCCACCCAGCCGGCCGCGGCAACGGTCAGCACAGCGCCGGCGAATGGCCGGCCCCTCATCGATAGACGAGTTCGAGCACGACGAAGACGACGATCAGCAGAGCGGCGAGGCCGCCCACCGCCACCCACCCCGAGCCCATGGTCAGGAGGACGCGGACCCGATCTCCGCCGGGCGCGGACGCCGCCGGCTCGCCGAGCCCGGGCTCATCGCGGTCGGGGGCGGCGCGGATGACCACGATGTCGATCCGCCCCTCGGCGTCCTCAGGGATGTCCACCGGGGTGACCACCGCCGGGAGGCGGGCGGCGCTGCGGCGATGCCGCTGCCGCCGGCTCTCCGCATCGTGCCGCGAGCGGTCGGGAAGGGTGGTGGAATCCATCGACGAGGCGCGCACCGGGCCAACCGGGCCGGCCGACGACGACCCGGCCCCGGCGGGCGCGCCCTCCGCGGTCGCGCCGGGCTCCTGGTCGACCTCGGCGGGCGGCTCCTCGACCGCAGCTTCCTCGTCAACCTCGGTGGGCGGCTCCTCCGCGGCGGATCCCTCGATGGCCTCGGCGGGTGCGTCGTCCGCGGTCGCGGCGGGCTCCTGATCCACCTCGGCGGGCGGCTCCTCGACCGCGGCTTCCGCGTCGGCCGCGGCGAGCGGGTCCTCCACCTCCGTGGCGACCAAACCCTCGTCGGCCACGGCGTCATCCGCCGGGTGCACTCCGGGGGCGCCAGCTGCCTCCCCCTCGGGCGCATCGGTGCCGGCCAGGCCTACCTCCATCGACACGCGATCACTCAGGTCTGACTGGGCGGTGGAGGCGGGGGAACCGCGCGCACGAGGATCTCCTGGGCCAGGGCGCGGTAGGCCTGGGCGACGTCGGACCCCCGCGCGTAGGCGGTGATCGGCGCCCCGGCCATGGCCGTCTCCTGAAGCTTCACGGTCACCTTGATCACGGTATCGAAGACGTGCAGGCTCGGGATCTCCCGAAGGCCCTCGAGCATCTGCTGGCTGAAACGGGTGCGCAGATTGACGAAGGTGGGCAGCAGGCCAAGGATCCGGAGCTCAGGGTTGAGCTGCTCCCTCGCCGCGTGGTAGGTGCGGAGCACCTCCTTGAGGCCCTTCATGGCGTACCCCGACATCTGTAGGGGCACGAGCAGCCAGGAGGCCGCGGCGAGGGCGCTCACGGTGTGGAACCCGAAGTTCGGCGGGGTGTCGAGCAGCACGATGTCGTAGCCGCGCAGGCCCGACCCGCGGCGGAGGGCGTCGCGGAGCCGCAGCTCGCGACCGACGGTGGTGGCCATCTCCCCCTCCACCGCGCTCAGGTCGGGGCAGGCAGGGATCAGCGAGATCCCCTCCCATTCGGTGGCCAGGGTCACGGCCTCGGGGGTGAGGCCGGGGTCGACCAGGATGTCGACGATCGTCCTCTCGAGCTGATAGGGGTTGAATCCGAGCCCCGAGGTCAGGTTCGACTGAGGGTCGACGTCGATGGCGAGGACCCGCTGGCCCATCTCCCCGAAGGCGCCCGCCAGGGCGGTGCAGGTGGTCGTCTTTCCGACCCCTCCCTTGCCCGAGACGCACGCGATGGAGATGGCCACCGGGGACCGCTCACTGCCGGCGTGGAAGAGGAGGAGGCGCCGCCCGCCAGGCGGCATTGAGGCACGCCTGGAGGGAGGCCACGTGCCAGAGACCACCGACCACCGGGAGGAGCAGGAGCGCGGCGCGGCGGGCCGGGTGGAGCTGGCGATCCGGCCGGATGCCGACCCGCTCCTGGACCAGCCGGACCCGTTCGAGGGTCATGACCAGCGCGACCGACGAGGTCGGCAGCAGCAGCACCAGGTAGGGAACGGCAATCAGGCCGCAGAGCATCAGATAGGCCCAGGGAACCGTCACGCCGAGGAGCGTGGGACCGGACGCGAACGTGAAGAGGTGCGGCCCGACTCGCAGAGCGTGGGCGATCACAGCGGCGGCCCCGGCCAGCGTGGAGAGCAGACCGATCATCCAGGCCAGGCCCACCGGGAGTGTGGAGGCGCCGGGGCGCACCTCGAGGCGGGCGTCGAAGTCGGACATCTCGCGGTTGACCTGCGCGTGCCAGGCGACCGCGTAGGCGCCAAGGGTGACCACCGAGAGCGCGGTGACGGCGGCCGGGTGGCGCGGCTCGCCGGCCGGTCCCAGCGAGGGCACGGTCAGCAGCTGCACCGCGGGGGTGGCTCCGGTCCGGGCCGTGCCGGGCGCCGGGGGGGCGGGCGGCGGCGGCGGGAAGCCGGCCGCGGCAGCGACGGAGGAGCCGGCCGGCGACGCGCTCGCCGCCGGTGCCGGCGGGGGTCCGGACGGTGGGACCGTGAACGTCCAGGTGGGGACGCCACGCACCGATGCCGACGGCTCGGAATCGGCTCCGGCCGACGCGTCGCCCGTTCCGGCGGCCGCCTCCGGCCCTCCCTCCGGCGTCAACTCTGAGGCGGACGGAGAGCGCAGGGTCGCCACGCTCGCCGGCTCCACCGGGTCGTGGGAAGGGGTGGGGCCGACCAGCCCGGCCTCCACCTGATTGGCCTCAGCCATGGGCGTTCTCCTCGATCCTGGTGAGATGTGGGTCGCGGTGGCTCCGGGTACTGGATTCGAACCAGTGACCTTGCGGTTAACAGCCGCCTGCTCTACCGCTGAGCTAACCCGGAACGGATCGAATCGGGATTATAGGGTCGGAATGCTCCGATGGCTCACGCCACCGGCTGCGCCGGGCCAGGGCGGCGCCGGTCGGAGCGGGCGCGGTCAGCCGTGAGGTGATCCGCAACTACTCCAGGTAATCTTTGAGCTTCTTGCTCCGCGACGGATGGCGGAGCTTGCGCAATGCCTTGGCCTCGATCTGACGGATGCGCTCGCGGGTGACGCCGAATCGCTTGCCGACCTCTTCGAGGGTCCGCTGATGTCCGTCGATGAGACCGAAGCGCAGTTGAAGGACGCGACGCTCCCGGGGCGTCAGGGTGTCGAGGATGTCCTCGACCTCAGTCCGCAGCATGGTGAGGGAGGCCGCATCGCTGGGGGCGGTGGCCTCCTTGTCCTCCACGAAGTCGCCGAGATGGGAGTCCTCCTCCTCGCCGATGGGAGTCTCGAGCGAGACCGGGTCCTGCGAGACCTTGGTGATCTCGCGCACCTTCTCCGGCGTGATCCCCATCTCCTCGGCGATCTCCTCATCGGCGGGCTCGCGACCCAGCTCCTGGAGCAGCCGGCGGGAGACCCGGACCAGCTTGTTGATGGTCTCGACCATGTGCACCGGGAT
>DNAU01000183.1 GCA_003491925.1 Chloroflexota bacterium | reverse complement strand
GTGAGGCGACGGCCAACACCACGCTCCACCTTCAGATGCGCCGGGAGCACCAGCTCAGCATGGGGCTGATGAGCGGCAGCTCCGGCGACCCGCGCGCGTTGGGGTGGCTTGCTGACACCACCGCCCGGGCGGGCTGCCTGGGGCTCTGGTCACCGGAGCGCGAGGAGGGGGGCGAGCGCCAGCACCTGCTGACCCTCGCCGGCGCCTACACGTGGGACGGGCGGCCACTCGAGCTGCCGCCCCGGGTCCGGGTCGAGGACTTCCCCCCTCGCGAGGTGCTCGAGTCGGTGGAGTGGGAGAGCGGCGACATCGGCGTGCTCCTCCCCGTGAAGACCAGGGGGATGGACCTCGGCCTGATGGCCATGGTCGCCCCGGTCGAGATCACCCACGTCACCGGCAGGGACCTCCACTTCGAGAACAACGCCCTGGTCAGCGTCGCGGTCGAACGCGAGGTGATGACCGAGTGGCTCCGCTCCCAGACCGAGGACCTGGCCCGCGCCTACAAGCGTGAGCGCGACCTCGTCGAGGAGATCCGGGGCAGCGAGGAGCGCTACGCGCTGGCGGCGCAGGCCGCCAACGACGGCCTCTGGGACTGGGAGCTCGGCACCTCGAGCGTCTTCTTCTCGGAGCGGTGGAAGCAGATGATCGGCCACCAGGACCAGGAGATCGGGACCGACCCGGACGAGTGGTTCCGGCGGGTCCACCGGGGCGACCTCGCGCGCCTGCGCCAGGCGATCAGCGAATGCGTCGAGGGCAGGCGCCCGATCCTGGAGTGTGAGCACCGCCTCCGCGCCGCCGACGGCACCTACCACTGGATGCGCTGCCGGGCGCTCGCCGTCCGCGCGGCCGCGGGCGGTTCCGCCACCCGGCTGGTGGGCTCGCTCACCGACGTCACCGCCCAGCGCGAGCTGGAGGAGAAGCTCCGCTACAGCGCCCACCACGACGCCCTGACCGGCCTGCCCAACCGCACTCTCTTCCTCGACCGGCTGACCCAGGCGCTGGCCCGGACCCGACGGAACCCCCACGCCCGCATCGCTCTCCTCTTCCTGGATCTCGACGGCTTCAAGCAGGTCAACGACCGTCTCGGCCACCTCGCCGGGGACGAGCTGCTGGTCCATGTCGCGGAGCGCATCGGTCAGCGCCTGCGCCAGTCCGACACCGCGGCGCGGCTCGGCGGCGACGAGTTCGCCGTCCTGCTCGAGGACGTGCACGCGCCGGAGGCGGTGGAGGCGGTCGCCGACGACATCTCGCGCCGGCTCAGCGCCCCCTACGACATCGAGGGCGAGGCGGTGGTCATCAGCGCCGCAGTCGGGACCGCGGTGAGCGTCACCGGCCAGGAGCGGCCGGACGACATCCTGCGCAGCGCCGACTCGGCGATGTACCTCGCCAAGCTGCGCGAGCGACGCCCCATCGATGCCGGTCCCGAGCCGGACACGGGAGAGTCCGAGGCCACAACGCTCAGGTCCTGACCTGGGAGCGGGGGGGGCGGTCCGGAGCCTGCTTCCGGGCTCGCGGGCCAGGCGGCCGCCTCCGGGCGGTGCACTAGGAACCGGGGAGTCGCTCCCCGACCAGCCGGACCACGTCCTCGATGGTGCCGGCCACCGCGGCGCCGACGGACGCGAGCGCGTCGATCTTGCCCTGGGCCGACCCGGTGGTCCCGCTGATGATCGCCCCGGCGTGGCCCATCCGCTTGCCGGGGGGAGCGGTCCGACCGCTGATGAAGGCGACCACCGGCTTGTCGAAGCCACTGGCGCGGATCCACTCCGCCGCCCGCTCCTCGTCCGATCCGCCGATCTCGCCGACCAGCACCACCGCGTGGGTGGCCGGGTCGGCGGCGAAGAGGGGGAGGATGTCGACGAAGGTCGAGCCGAGCACGGGGTCGCCGCCGATGCCCACCGCCGTCGTCTCGCCGTGGCCGGCGTCGGAGAGCCCCTGGATCACCTCGTAGGTGAGAGTGCCGCTGCGGGCCACCACCCCGACCCGCCCGGGACGGCCGACGTGGTTGGGGATGAAGCCGATCTTCGCCTCCCCCGGGGTCATCAGCCCGGGGCAGTTGGGCCCGACCAGGCGCATCGCGGTGCGCTGCACGAAGGCCGCCGCCCGGACCATGTCCAGCACCGGGATGCCCTCGGTGACGCAGACCCCGAGCCGGAGCCCCGCCGCGGCCGCCTCCATCACCGCGTCGGCGGCGAAGGCGGGCGGGACGATGGTGAAGGCAGTGTCGGCCCCGGCGGCCGCGACCGCGGCCGTGACGGTGTCGAAGACCGGGACGCCGAGGGCCTCGGCTCCGCCCCGGCCGGGGACCACACCGGCGACCACCGTGGTGCCGTAGGCCTGCATCTGCTGGGTGTGGAAGCTCCCCTCTCGACCGGTGATGCCCTGGACCAGCACGCGGGTGGAGCGGTCGACGAGGATCGCCATCAGCGGTCGGCCCCGGCAAGCAGGGCGGTGAGGGGCCGGTTCACGCTCCGCCCCCGACCAGCTCGACGATCTTGCGTGCCGCTTCGGGAGCGCTGGTCCCGGGCACGATCCCCGCCGCGGCGAGAATTCGGCGTCCCTCCTCCTCGTTGGTGCCGGTCATCCGCACCACCAGGGGAACCCTGATGCCCAGCTCGTCACGGGCCTGGACGACGCCGCGCGCCACCTCGTCGCCGCGGGTGATGCCCCCGAAGATGTTGATGAAGACACCGCGCACGTCGGGGTCGCTGAGGACCATCTCCAGCGCGGCCCGCACCTTCTCCGCGCCGGCACCGCCACCGATGTCGAGGAAGTTGTTGGGCCGGCCGCCGACCTGCTGGACCAGGTCCAGGGTGTTCATGACCAGCCCCGCGCCATTGCCGATGCAGCCGATGCTTCCCCCGGGGAGGTGGACGTAGGTGAGGCCGCGGCGCTTGGCCTCGGCCTCAAAGGGATCCTCCCCCGTCCTGCCGTCCTCGCCCTCCAGGTCGAGGGCCAGCTCGGCAGCCAGCTCCCGATGGCGGTACTCGGCGTTCTCGTCCACCTCCAGCTTGCCGTCGGCGGCGACCAGGGTCCCCTCCGGGGTGAGCACCAGGGGGTTGATCTCGCAGGTCACGGCGTCCAGGTCCACCGCCAGCCGGTGCAGCGTCTGGGCGAGTGGGACGAGCGCGGCGGCGAGGCGCCCCCGCGCCTCGGCCAGTGGCGGCGCATGAGCCAGCGCCGCGAAGGCGAGCTCGCGGACCTCGAAGGGCTGCGGCCCGGCGAACGGGTCGGGCCAGACCTTGGCGATCCGCTCCGGGGAGGTGGCCGCCACCTCCTCGATCTCCATGCCGCCCGCCGCCGAGAGGATGAGCGCCAGGCGGCGGCGCTCCCGGTCAAGGGTGACCCCCAGGTACAGCTCGTGGACGATCTCGAGCCCCGCCTCGCACCACACCGACCGGACCGGATAGCCGCGGATCTCCATGGCCAGGATGCGAGCCGCCTCGCGGCGCGCGGCCTCCGGGGAGTCGACGACCGCGATCCCTCCGGCCTTGCCCCGGCCGCCGATCGGCACCTGGGCCTTGACGGCCACCCGCCCCAGCTCCCGGGCGGCGTCGGCCGCCTCCTCCGGGGTCCGCGCCAGCCGGCCGGCGGGTACGGCGATCCCGACCCGGGCGAATTGCCGCTTGGCCTGGTGCTCGAGGAGCTTCACGTAAGCCCGCCGCCTACTCCGAGACGGGGTGCCCAGGCGGGGCGATCTCGTCCAGCTCGGCGAGGTCCTCGGGGCTCGGTTCCCACTCGGCGGCCTCGACGTTGGCCAGCACCTGGTCGGCCTGGCTCGCCCCGGCGATGACCGAGGCCACCGCCGGCTGCGCCAGCAGGCCCCCGATGGCGACCCCGAGGAGGTCGGTGCCCTTGTGCCGAGCGTAGGCGGAGAGCCCTTCGACGATGTCGAAATTGGCGTCGGTGAGGAACTGCTCGCCCGAGGCCCCCGAGAGCCTCCCCCCCTCGGGGGCGGCCTCGCCGCGCCGGTACCGGCCGGTCAGCAGGCCGCGCATCAGGGGGAAGTACGGGATCAGGCCGAGTCCGAAGTGCTCGCAGGCGGGGACCACCTCGGACTCGGCATCGCGATTGAGCAGGCTGTACTCGTTCTGGGCGCTGACGAAGCGGTTGAGGTGGTGGACGTAGGAGGTCCAATCTGCGTCGGCGATCTGCCAGCCGCTGAAGTTCGAGCAGCCGATGTAGCGGACCTTGCCCTCGCGGATCAGGTCGTCGAGTACCGAGAGGGTCTCCTCGATGGGGGTGTCGGCGTCCGGGACATGGATCTGATAGAGGTCGATCCACTCGGTCCCCAACCGGCGGAGGCTGGCCTCGACCCCGGCCCGGATGTGCCGGCGCGAGGCGCCCGTGCTGTACGGCCCCTCCCCCATCTGCTGGCCCACCTTGGTGGCGACGATGGCGCCATCCCGGCGGCCGCGCAGTGCCGCTCCCAGGAGGCGCTCGGACTCGCCGCCGGCGTAGACGTCGGCGCTGTCGAAGAGCGTGACCCCGGCGTCGAGAGCCGCGTGCACGATGCGCGCGACCCCGGCGGCGTCCACCCGGCGGCCGAACTGGTTGCAACCGACGCCGACCACCGACACCTCGAGACCGGACTCACCGACGCGACGGAACTCCATCTGGCTCACTCCCTCGACCCGGGCCTGCGGCCCACTCGGAATGCCCATTCTGACCGAGCGGGCAGGGAGACCGTGGTAGGGCGATTCGCGCCGACGGCCGGTACGCCCAGCGTTCGGCCGCCGGTGCTCCTCCCCGTGTGTGCTCCTGCCCATAGACTTCGGAGCATGCCCGCCAGCGTCTCCCTGATCGGCGGCACCGGCCGCCTGGGCCCGGGGCTCGCCCTCCGCCTGGCCGCCGCCGGGCTGCCGGTGGTGATCGGCTCCCGGGAGCGCCGGCGCGCCGAGGAGCGGGCGGCGGAGATCGCCGGTCAGGTCGGCGCCCTGGGCGGGGGAGCCGCGATCCGCGGAGCCACCAACGAGGAGGCGGCCGTGGCGGGGAATCTGGTCATCCTCACCGTCCCCTTCGAGGCCCAGTCGGAGCTGCTCCCCACCCTCGCCGGACCGCTGCGCGGCAGGGTGGTGGTGAGCACCACGGTCCCGGTCCGCTTCGATCCCGAGCTGGGCCCGGTGGCGGTTCGGGTCGCGGAGGGCTCGGCGGCGGAGCAGGTCGCGGCCCTGCTCGCCGGCAGCCGCATCGTCGCCGGCTTCCACACCGTGAGCAGCTCCCACCTGAGCCGCCTCGACCGCGCCCTGGACGAGGACGTGATCATCTGCGGCGATGACCGCGACGCCAAGCAGCAGGTGGGCGAGGTGGCCGGCCTCATCCCGGGATTCCGGGTCGTGGACGCCGGCCGGCTCGGCAACGCCCAGCACCTCGAGGAGCTGACCGTGCTCCTGCTCAGCATCAATCGCCTCTCCCATCGCTCGGTGGGGGTCCGGCTCACCGGGCTCTGACCCGGATCGGTGGCCGCCGATCCCTGGTACGGTTGGCGCCGTGGCCGAGACCGCCGAGACGGCACCGCCGGGGGGCGCGCCGGAACCCGTCCCCTCCCCGGGAACGGCACCGGCGAGCGGCCACGCTCAGGAGCGCTCGCGAGAGGCACGCCCGGTGATCAGGGTGCGCACCCTGGTGGCGGCCGCCCTGCTGCTGCTCGCCGTGCTCGGGTTGATCTACGTGCTCGCCCAGGTCGCCAGCCTGGTGCTGCTCTTCCTGATCGCGGTGGTCATCGCCGAGGGGGTGCGGCCGCTCGTCCATCGCGTCGAGGAGCTCCACCTCCCCCGCGCCGCGGCCATCGCCATCGTCTACCTCGTGCTGCTGGCCGTTCTCGCCGGGATCGTGGCCCTGCTGGTCCAGCCGGTGGTGAGCGAGGCCGAGAGCCTGGCGAGCCACTTCCCCGACTACCAGCGCTCGGCGGTGAGCTTCATCAAGGGCATCGAGAGGCACCTCGGCATCAGCAACGCCCAGCTCACCGGCCAGGTGGAGGGAGTCCTGGGCCAGGCCGGCCAGTACCTGGTGACGATCGGGGGGACCATCGCCGGCGCGGTGGCCGACCTCATCCTGGTCCTGGTGATGAGCTTCCTCTGGCTCACCACCAGCGACCGGCTGAAGTCATTCGTGGTCGATCTCTTCCCGCCTCGAGCCCAGAAGCTGGTGATCGAGGTGATCCAGGACACCGGCTACCGGATGGGCGGCTACCTGCGCGCGGTCGCCATCAACATGGTCGTGGTCGGCCTCGTCACCGGCATCGCCTGCGCCGTGCTCCGCCTGCCCAGCCCCATCCTGCTCGGCCTCTTCGCGGGCATCGCCGCCGCGATCCCGATGATCGGCGCCATCCTCGGGGTCGTCCCGGCGGCGCTGCTCGGGTTCACCGTCTCACCCGAGTACCCCGTGCTGGTGCTGATCGTGCTGGTGGTGGTGCAGCTCCTCGACGCCAACACCATCGTTCCGATGGTGATGAACCGGGTGCTCGCGCTGCCCGCCCTGGCGGTGGTGCTGGCGCTGGTGGTGGGCTGGGCGCTCGCCGGCCTGATCGGGTCGCTCCTCGCCGTGCCGATCGCCGCGGCGATCCAGGTGCTGGTCGGCCGGGTGCTGGTCCCCTACGTCCATCACATCCAGGGGCGGCCGGATCCAGACTACCTGGCCGCCTTCGGCCGTCCCGTCCCCGACGCTCCCGGAGGTCAGGGCCGGGTCGGGTGAGCCGGGTGTCTCCGGCCTCGAACCGGCACCTCGCCGAGCTTCCCTGATCCGTCCGCCGCGGCGGGATCGGCCGGCTCCGGGGGCCACCCCGAGCGCACCGCCCACTCCGGGCTGGTCGCCACTCCTCCCCGGCTGACGAAGGCTCCGCCCGAGACGCGGTCGCGGCCACCGCGCTTGGCCTCGTAGAGGTGGGCGTCGGCCAGCCGCGCCACCTCGCGGGGATCAGTGCCAGCTCTCCCGACCGCCCAGCCCACGCTGATCCGCGGCGTCCCGCAGGAGAGTGACATCCCCCCCACCGTGACTCGCATCCGCTCCGCGGCGATCGCCGCCTGGGCGGGATCGACGTCGACCATCAGGGCGGCGAACTCGTCGCCACCGACGCGGGCCACCACGTCCCAACCACGCACGCAGGTGGCGAGGGCGCGGCCCACGCCGCGGAGCATGGTGTCACCGGCCTCGTGGCCGAAGTGGTCGTTGACGTGCTTCAGGTTGTCGACGTCGATGGCGAAGACGGCGAAGCGCTGGCGGGGGAGGGTCACAAGCAGCCGGTCGAACTCGCGGCGGTTGCGCAACCCGGTGAGGGAGTCGGAGGCCGCCACCTCGGTGAGGTGGACCACGGTCTCCTCCAGGCTCAGCTCCGTGTGGCGGCGCTCGAGGAAGTGGCCGATCTGGCACCCGATGTCGCCCATCGCCTCCACCACCCCGGGTTCGACGGAGAGCCGGCCCGGCGAGAAGAAGTCGATGACACCGATCACCCGGTCATAGCTGGGGATGGGAAAGCCGATGGCGCCGGCGAGCCCGGCCGGCCGGGCCACCCCGGGGTCGAGCACGCCAGGATCGCGGGTGAGATCGGCGACGATCACCGGGGCGGCGGCCGACCAGACGCGGTCGGGCAGCCCCCGCCCGGTGTGGCTCAGCTCGCGGCGAGCCGGCCCGGGCTCGCCCGCATCGAAATCCGGATCCCACCAGGTGGCCCGGCGGGTCATGGTCTGCCCGTTCGTGCCGACCAGCACCCAGACCTCACCCCCGCTCATTCCCAGGCTCCGACCGATCAGCTCGAGGAGGCGAGCCGCGGCGGCGTCGAAGCTCGCCGCGTCGCTCAGCACTCGGGGGACGGCCGACTGGATGACCGCTCGCGTCCGGGCGCGGAGGCGGGCGGAGATGTCGCGCACC
>DNAU01000342.1 GCA_003491925.1 Chloroflexota bacterium | reverse complement strand
TCACCTCCACCAACCCCACCGCGACGACGCCGACCTGGACGGTGGCCGATGTGGACGGCTCCAACCTCCTGCTCGGCGTATCCTGTCCCGCCAGCAGCCTCTGCGTCGCCGTGGACGGCGACGGCAACGCGATCACCTCCACCAACCCCACCGTGGTGACGCCGACTTGGACGGTGACTGACGTGGACGGCTTCAACACCCTGGACGGCGTGTCCTGTTCCAGCAGCGGCTGTTGCGTCGCCGTGGACGACGACGGCGACGTGGCCACCTCCATCGCACCGACGGCGTACACGCCGCTGCAGCCCTTCCGGGTCTGCGACACCCGCCCGGGCATGGGCACCGAGTGCACCTCGGACGGCGCGCTCGGCCAGGGCCAGACCATGACCTTCCAGGTCACCGGGGTGGGGCCCTCGGGGGACCAGGTGCCCGCGGACGCCGAGTCGGTGGTGCTCAACGTCACCGCCATCAGCGGCACCGCCGGCACGTTCCTTACCGTCTTCCCGGGCGGCGCCTCCGTGCCCACCGCCTCCAACCTCAACGTCCCGGCCCAGACCAACCAGGCCAACCTGGTGGTGGTCGCTCTGGGCACCGGGGGTCAGGTCTCCATCTACAACTCGCTGGGCTCCATCAACGTCGCCGTCGACGTCGAGGGTTACTTCGCCGCTCCCGCGGGGTCCTCCTCGGTCCCCGGCCTCTTCCACCCCATCCCCCCGCTCCGGATCTGCGACACCCGGACCGGCACGGGTACCGCCTGCTCGACCAAGGGTCCCCTCGGTCCGGGCTACTGGACCAAGGTCGTGGTCTCCGGATGCCCCACCGGCAACCCCTCCTGCGGAGCCTCGGTGCCTGACGACGGGACAGCCGCGGCGGTGGCCCTCAACCTCACCGCCGTCTCCGGGACCTCCTCCACGTACCTGAGCGTGGTCCCCCCCAACGTCAGTGACAGCTGCCCCAGCGGCGCCCCGGCCTTCTCCAACCTCAACGTCAACGCCCAGACCAACCTCCCCAACCGGGTGATCGTCCCCCTGGGACCCGACCGGGACGTCTGCGTCTACAACTCCCTGGGCTCGATCAACTTCATCCTCGACCTCAACGGCTGGTTCGGTACCGGAGGCGAGGCCTCCCCGGGCGCCTACTACTGGGCGGTCACCCCCACCCGTATCTGCGACACGCGCAGCGCCGCCGCCACGGGCTACAGCACCGAGTGCTCCGGCAGCCCGGTCGGCCCCGCCCAGAGCCTCCCTGTCCAGGTGGCCGGCGTGGATGGCATCCCCGCCGCCGGGGGGAGCACCGCGCCGGTGGCGGTGATCGCCAACGTCACGGCGGTGAGCGGCACCTCCTTCACCTACCTCACCCTCTATCCGGCGGACAGCGTCAGCGTGCCCAACGCCAGTGACCTCAACGTGAGCGCGTACCAGAACACCCCCAACCTCAGCATCGTCCAGCTGGCCGCCGGCGGCGCTCATCCGGGGGCCCTCGACCTCTTCAACGACCTGGGCACCATCAACGCCATCGTCGACGTCGCCGGGTGGTTCTCGTCCAAGCTCAAGCCGCAGGCCATCACCTTCACCAGCTCGGCACCGAGCGATGCGGTGGTGGGCGGCGCGAGCTACACGCCCACGGCATCAGGTGGGGGGTCAGGCAACCCCGTCACTTTCAGCATCGACCCCTCCTCGACCGCCGGCTGCGCCCTCTCCTCCGGGGCCGTCTCCTTCACCGCGGTCGGCACCTGCGTGGTCGACGCCAACCAGGCGGGCAACACCTACTACAGCGCCGCCGCGCAGGTCCAGCAGTCGTTCACGGTGGGGAAGAGGGCGCAGGTCATCAGCTTCACCAGCCCGGCACCCGCGGATGCGCTGGTGGGTGGTGCCACCTACACCCCAACGGCGACGGCCACCTCGGGCTTGCCCGTGGCCTTCACCATCGACGGGTCGAGCACCTCCGACTGCTCGATCTCCACTGGGATCGTCTCCTTCCCCGCCACGCCCGGTAGCTGCATCGTCGACGCCAACCAGCCGGGCGGCACCGACTACACCGCCGCCCCTCAAGCCCAGCAGACGTTCTCGGTCCGACTGACTCAAACCATCAGCTTCACCGCACCATCGAGCGGGACGGTGAAGGGCTCTGACGCCCTGACGCCCACAGCATCATCGGGTCTCACCGTCGCCCTGACCGTCGACGCCTCGACCACCAACGACGCCTGCTCGCTGAGCGGCGACACCGTGAGCTACCTCCACAGCGGCAGCTGCGTCCTCGACGCCAACCAGGCGGGCGACGCCGACCACACCGCCGCCGCCCAAGTCCAGCAGACGATCGCGGTCGGCCAGGCCGCCCAGACGATTGCCTTCACCGCCCCGTCGAGCGGGATGGTCAATGGCTCCGACGTGCTCGCGCCGACGGCCTCCTCGGGGCTCGCCGTTACCCTCTCCGTCGACGCCTCGACCACCAATGACGCCTGCTCCCTGGACAGCGACACGGTCGACTACCTCCACACCGGCAGCTGCGTCCTCGATGCCGAGCAGGGGGGAAACATCGACTACAGCTCGGCCAACCAGGTCAAGCAGACGATTGCCGTGGGCCCGGCCACCCAGACGATCAGCTTCACCGCTCCGTCCAGCGGGACCATGACCGGCTCTGCCACGCTGGCGCCGACGGCATCATCGGGCCTCATTGTCACGCTGACCGTCGACACCTCGACGACCGACACCGCCTGTTCGCTGAATGGCGACACCGTCAACTACCTCCACACCGGTGACTGTGTCCTCGACGCCAACCAGGCCGGCGACGCGGACTACAACGCGGCCAGTCAGGTTCAGCAGACGATCACCGTGAGCGCGGCTCAGCTGGTGTTCACCACCGAGCCCGGTGGCGCCACCGCGGGTTCGCTCCTCAGCCCCCAGCCGGTGGTGACCATCGAGGACGTGCACGGCACCCCCATCACGACCGACATCGGCACGGTGACCCTGGCGATCACCTCGGGGACCGGAACCTCGGGAGCCCTCCTCGACGCGGGCTGCACCGCGACGACCGCGGCGGGCGTGGCCAGCTTCACCGGCTGCGAGATCGACACGGCCGGCACGGGCTACACCCTCACGGCCACCTATGCCAGTGACGGCCTGACCGGCGCGAGCAGTGCCTTCGGCGTCGGCGCCGGCCCGGCCAGTCAGCTGGCGTTCACCACCCAGCCCGGCGGCGCCGCCGTGGGCTCACCCTTCATCGATCAGCCGGTGGTGACCATCGAGGACGGCTACGGCAACCCCGCCACGAGCGACACCAGCACGGTGATCCTGGCGCTCACGCCAGGGACCGGACCCTCGGGCGCCGACCTCGTGGGCTGCAGCGGGACGACCGTGGCAGGTGTGGCCACCTTCTCGAGCTGCGAGATCGACACGGTCGGCACCGGCTACACGCTGACGGCCACCGACACCACTGACAGCCTGACCGCCACCAGCAGCAGCTTCCCTGTCTTCACCAGCTCGGACAGCGGAACCTCGAGCAGCTCCACAGGAACGGCGACGGCCACCACCGACAGCACCACGGCCAGCGCCATGGGGGTGGGGGCTCTCACCCTGGGCGAGTACGGGTCGGACCCGGTCGGCGCCCCGACCTTCTCCTCGGCGGGGGAGTACTTCGACGTGGCCCTCTCCCCAGGCAACTCATTCACCACCGCGACCATCAACGACTGCAACCTGAACGGAGGCGGCACCATCGTGTGGTGGAATCCGGCAGCCTCCGGGGGCAGCGGAGCGTGGCAGCCGGTCTACCCGGCACCGAGCTACACCGCCGGTCCTCCGGCGTGCGCTGCGGTGACCCTCACCAGCTCCTCGAGCCCGACGCTGGCGGAGTTGACCGGCACCGTCTTCGCCGCAGTCACCACGCCCACGCTGTCGTGGTCGCAGCCGCTTCCCATCGAGGGTACGCTGGTCAGCCTCACCTCCGTGTCCTGCCCCTCGGCCGACTTCTGCGCCGCCGTGGACAACCAGGGCAATGTGCTGACCTACAACGGCACCAGTTGGACCACGCCAACCAGTGAGGAGAGCAACGCCTTCAGCTCGGTGTCCTGCCCGTCGGATGACTTCTGCGTCGCCGTCGACGGCGGGAGCGGGGGGCACGCTGGAGTGGCGACCTTCAACGGCACTGGCTGGAGCACCTCGACCATCACCGATTCCGGCTTCCTCACCTCTGTGTCGTGCTTTTCGGCGTCCTTCTGCGCGGCGGTGGACGGCTACGGGAACGCCCTGACCTACGACGGCAGCACCTGGACCGCCCCGGCCGATATCGACGGCACCTCGCCCCTCGTCTCAGTGTCCTGCCCCCTGGTGTCGTTCTGCATGGCCGTCGATGTGAGTGGCAATGCTTTCACTTCCACCGGCGGCGATTCGTGGACGGCGTCCAGCGGCATCGTCAGCATTGGCAGCGTCAACTCGCTGTCGTGTGTCTCAGCGACCTATTGTATGGCGACCACCGCCTACGACACCGGCGTCTACGGCGTGGGAACCAGCCAGGTCTTCAACTTCGATGGCAGCTCCTGGAGCGTGTCGACCACTATCAACGAGCCGGACCTCTGGACAATTTCCTGCGCGTCGACGACCGTCTGCATGGCGCTGGAATGGGACGGGTACACCCACGAGTTCAACGATGGCATCTGGAGCAGCTCGCCGACCACGGTGGACATCGGTAGCGGCGCTCCCTCGGTCTCGTGTGCCTCAGCGTCCTTCTGCGCAGCCGTGGACAACATCGGTCGGGCGCTCACCTTCGACGGCAGCTCCTGGACATCGCTGAGCAACATCGATGGCATTGCCGCGGGTCTGAGCGCGGTGTCGTGTCCCTCGATGACATTCTGCGCCGCCACCGACTACGACGGGCGCGCTCTGACCTATAACGGCACCAAGTGGACCACGCCGACCCCCATCGACGGCGTGGGCGCGGGTCTCAGCTCGGTGTCGTGTGCATCCTCGTCATTCTGTTTGGCGGTGGATGCGGAAGGGAACGCGATTACCTTCAACGGCAGTGGCTGGGGCGCTCCGCAGAGCATTGGCAACGGTGCCGCGCTCAGTTCGGTGTCCTGCCCCACAGATCAGTTCTGCGCCGCCGCCGACGGTGGGGGTCCTGAGGGCAATATGCTGACCTGGGTTGGGAGTACCGGTAAGTGGAGCACCACCCCACTCAGCGGTACGGGCCCCTTCAGCTCGGTGTCGTGCCCCTCGGCTGACTTCTGCGTCGCCGTGGACGGTGGTGGTGGTGGTGGCGGCGGTGGTGGTGCGAACGTGGCGGTCTGGAACGGTACCACCTGGACCACCTCGCTCAACCCAGATCCCAACTGGCTCAGCTCGGTCTCATGTTCCTCGACGTCATTCTGCGCGGCGGTGGACGGCCTGCTCAGTGCCTTAACGTTCGACGGCAGCTCCTGGACCACCCCGGTCACCATCGACAGCACCGGTGGCCTCGAATCGGTTTCCTGTCCCGTGGATGAGTTCTGCGCCGCGGTGGACGGCTACGGTAACGTCCTGACCTTTGACAGCGGCACCTGGAGCACGAAGACCCCCGTCACCTCCTGGGGCCTGCAAACTGTCTCCTGCCCCTCTGTCTCCTTCTGCATGGCGCTCGATGGTGCCGGTGACGTCCTCTACGGCACGGCCAACGGCACGACTCAGATGATCAACTTCAGCAGTCTGGCACCGACAGATGCGGTGGTTGGCGGCGCCACCTACACGCCGACGGCCACGGCGACGTCGGGTTTGCCGGTGATCCTCACCATCGATCCCTCGAGCAGCTCGGGCTGCGCGATTGCCGACGGGGTCATCTCCTTCCCGACCACGGCGGGCACCTGTGTCATCGACGCCAATCAGCCGGGGAACGCCGACTACAGCGCGGCAGCCCAGGTTCAGCAGTCGTTCGAGGTGGGGAAGGAGTCGCAGACCATCAGCTTCACCAGCACGGCACCGACCGATGCGGTGGTCGGTGGTGCCACCTACACGCCAACCGCAACGGCCACGTCGGGCTTGGCAGTGACGGTCAGCCTGGATGGCACGTCGGTCGGATGCACCCTCTCCGCTGGGGTGGTGTCCTTCACGGCTGCGGGCACGTGTCTCCTCGATGCCAACCAGGCTGGCAACCTCAACTACAG
>DNAU01000125.1:373-4152 GCA_003491925.1 Chloroflexota bacterium | reverse complement strand
GCACGTCGGTCGGATGCACCCTCTCCGCTGGGGTGGTGTCCTTCACGGCTGCGGGCACGTGTCTCCTCGATGCCAACCAGGCTGGCAACCTCAACTACAGCGCCGCGCCCCAGGTGCAGCAGCCAGTGACAGTGATCGCAGGTTGGATGCAGTTGAGGCCCGCCACTTCTCCCTCGGCAAGAGCTGATGCATCGATCACAACCCTGACCGCCGGCCCCGACACCGGGGATGTGATGTTGTTCGGCGGTTCCGATGACAGGAGTGGCTACCTTGCCGACACCTGGGTCTTCAACGGTAGCACATGGACGCAACTCAGCCCTTCCACCTCGCCCCCTGGAAGACTTGGCGCATCGATGGCGACCTTGACCGCCGGCCCTGACGCCGGGGATGTGGTGTTGTTCGGCGGATGGGATTACAGCAGTGGCATCCTCGCAGATACGTGGCTCTTCAACGGCAGCACCTGGACACAACTCAGCCCACCCACGTCACCTCTTGCGCGAGGTAAGGCCTCAATGACGACCTTGACCACGGGCCCTGACGCCGGGGATGTGGTGCTATTCGGCGGCTGCGACAACAGTGGGGGCTACCTCGGCGATACGTGGGTCTTCGACGGCAGCACCTGGACGCAACTCAGCCCACTCACCTCGCCCCCTGTGAGACAAGACGCGTCGATGGCAACCGTGAATGCCGGCCCCGACGCTGGCGACGTGATCCTGTCCGGCGGCTATGGTGACACTGGGTACCTCTGGGACATCTGGGTCTTCAACGGCAGCACCTGGACGCAACTCAACTCACCCACCTCCTTCCCTGCGAGAACTGCGGCGTCAATGGCCGCCGTCAGTGCCGGCCCTGATGCCGGTGACGTGGTGCTGGTCGGCGGGTATGACAGTGGCTACCTCGGCGACACTTGGATCTTTGACGGCAGCACCTGGACGCAACTCAGCCCAGCCACCTCTCCCCCTGGCAGAGATCGGGCGTCGATGGCAACCTTGAACGCTGGCCCCGACGCCGGGGATGTGGTGTTGTTCGGCGGTTGGGGTGGTAGTGACTACGTTGGTGACACCTGGATTCTCGGCAACTGAGTTGATGGCCCGAAGGTGGCGCGGTTCAGGGAGGGCCGGGGTGCGGGCTGGACGGCCTCGGACGGGCGGTCCGTTGCTCGCTCCGCCGGATGCATCGGTGGAGGTGTCGCCGTCCCACCGGTGGGAGATCGGCGCCCTCTCAGGCTGAGGACCTGGATGCACGCGCCTGATCGCGGCGGCGCGGGATCCGGAGCGTGAGCGGCCGCGGCCAGGCGACGTGCGGACCGAGGAAGGCGTCGCGCAACCGGTCCTCCGCGCCCCAGCGGAGGCAGAAGCGGCGGTAGTCGTCCTCGGGCGCGAGGCTCCCCCGGCTGGAACCCTCGTCGTGCTGGAGCTCGGCGAGCGGGGTCATCACCACGCGCCATCCCGCCCGCCAGAGGCGGAGGCAGAAGTCGACGTCGTTGAAGGCCACGGGGAGGCTCTCGTCGAAGCCGCCGACCGCGTCCCAGGCCTCGCGGCGAACCATCATGCAGGCGCCGGTCACGGCGCTGCAGGCCCGCGCTGCCGACCAGCCGAGATCGAGGTTCGCGGCCACCCGGCCGATGCCGATGCCAATGCCCTCGTGCTGTACTCGTCCGTCGGCGAAGACGAGTCGCGCCCCCACGGCGCCGACGCCGGGCCGCCCGCACCACTCGAGCATCGCCTCCAGCCACCCGGGGGTGCGCACCACGGTGTCGTTGTTGAGGAGGACGACGTAGGGGGTCTCGGTGGCCTCGACCCCCCGGTTGACGATGGCCGAGAAGTTGAAGTCACCCGGGTGGGGGACGACGTGCGGCAGCCGGCCCAGGTAGGCCAGGGTCCCCGGCTCGCGGCTGCCGTTGTCGACGATGACCACCCGACGGCGTGGGTGGGTGCTAGTCGCCACGCTCTCGAGGCAGCGGCGGAGCAGCTCATGCCGGTCCCGCGTGGGGATGACGATGGCGACCTCCGGGAGAGATCCGGGGTCGAACCGAACATCGGTGACCCCGGGTTCCCGACCCGTCTCCACCCGGGCACCGGGATCGCGGGCGCGCAGCCAGGCCTCGAGGCACCGCCGCCGCACCGGCGCCGGCGCCTCGTGGGCGGAGCCCGCAGGTCGGGAGAGGGCCACCACCGGGAGGTGGCGCGGGTCGCGCAGGTGGGCCGATGCGCGCAGCAGCTCGGCATAGACCTCGGTGGGGGCGTCACTCTCGCTCCACCCCCCGGCGGCCTCCAGCAGGGCGGCCCGCTGGAGTACCAGGCCTCCCCCGACCTGGTCGCGACCCATGAGCAGCTCCGGTGACCAGCCGTAGGCCAGGTGCGGATGGTGGCGCCGGCCCCGGCCGTCCATGTCGTCCCAGTCGGTGTACGCGAGGTCGCAGTCAGGCGCCGCCCGGAGGGCCTCCGCCACCTCCACCAGGCCGTGGCGGGTCACCCGGCACCCGGGGGCGATCACGGCAACGAACTCCCCGGGCTCGGGCCGCGCCGCCTCCAGGAGGGGGGTCGCCCAGTGGGCGCCGGGCTGCCGTGGCGTCCAGCTGATGCGCGCGTCCTCGAGCGGCCCGGAGCCGTCCGGATCGGCCCAGGCCGCGGCGCGCCACCACGGGTAAGGCTGTGCCTGGAGGGAGAGCAGGGTCGCGCGGATCGCAGCCTGCTCACCGGGCGCGGAGGGGAGGAGGAGCACCACGGAGATGTGCGACTCCCAGGACTGGGCGGCGGCGGCCAGCCGGCGCAGCGCGCGGGCGTCCGGCTCTGTCCGGGCCCGCCAGCGGCGGTACTGGACCTCGAGGGGCACGCGGCTGGGGCCCGTCCCACGCCGTGGGGAAGGGCGCGACCGCCCCAGGCGGTCGAGCAGGTCGGCCGCCGCTTCTCGACGCCACAGGCTAAGCGCGCGGCGCATCCTGCCCGGCGCCGAGCGGGCCCCGCCGGGACGCTGGGGAGCGCTCACCGCACCCCGAGGCGTCGAGCCACCCACGCGGCAGCTCGGCGTCCCCCCGGCACGCGACCGGTGAGGGCGCGCAAGCCCTCCATCCGGGCGTGCTCGCCGCGCAGCTGGTGCAGCAGCTCGTCACCGAGCGCGACGGCGGCCTGGAGTGCGCCGACCTGGACCCGCAACGCCTCGACCTCGGTGGGCGGCGCGGATGGCCTCGGGTCCGCGGCCTCGGGCTGGAGCGCCGGCAGCGGGCGGCGCTCGGCACGGAGGATCGCGGCGGCCACCGCCGCGTCGCGGTCTCCGTCGGCCGGCGGCGGATCGAAGTCCCGCAGGGAGTCGCCCCACTTGGCGAGAAAGCGCCTGCCGCTGCGGACGGCCACCAGGGCTCGCAGGTCGTCGGGCAGGCTGGCGCCTCCGTGGTGAACGAGACGCGCGTTGGGCGCGTACAGGGTGCGGAACCCCCGGGCGCGGAGCGACAGGCAGAGGTCGACGTCCTCGAAGTAGGCGGGGAAGTACCTCTCGTCGAAGCCGCCGACCGCGCCCCACGCGTCGCGGGTGACCAGCAGGCCGCAGCCGGAGCAGTAGTCTGTTTGCCGGACACGGTTGTAGCTGTCTGACCCTGCGGGTAGCCCGTGGCCCACCTGATGGGTTCCCGCGTCTCGCCACAGGATGGATCCCGCCTCCTGGAGGCTCCCGTCGGGCGAGAGCAGCCGGCTGCCGACCGCTCCCGCCCGCGGCTCGCTCTCCGCCACCTCGACGAGGGCCCGCAGCCAGCCCGCCTCGACCTCGGTGTCGTCGTTGAGGAA
>DNAU01000125.1:0-320 GCA_003491925.1 Chloroflexota bacterium | reverse complement strand
CGGTGTCGTCGTTGAGGAAGACCAGGTGACGGCCGCGCGCAAATCGGGCCCCCCAGTTGCACCCACCCGCGAAACCGAGGTTGACGGGTGAGGGGACGACGACCAGCGAGTCCAGGCCGGCCAGCGCGGCCAGGGTCTCCACCGGGGTGCCGTTGCCCACGACCACGACCTCGTGCGACGGCGCCTCGTGGAGCTTCGCCAGGGAGGCCAAGCAGGCGACGAGGCGATCGACGTCGGCCATCACCAGGATGACCACGGAGGCGATCGGGGAGTCGGCGACTCGCCTCCCCCGCCACACCAGGTCGGCGGCCGGTGAGGGC
>DNAU01000189.1 GCA_003491925.1 Chloroflexota bacterium | reverse complement strand
GACCTCGTCGAGGGTGCGACCGTCGGTGAAGACGTCGTCCACGACCAGCAGGCGCTTGCCGGCGGTCCGCCGCGGGTCGGGGACGCGAAGGGCGGGACGGAGCCGCTCGGCGGCGAGGCGCCGGCGCTCGGCGTGGCCGCGTCCGGCGAGGCGCGGCGTCGGCCCGGTCTTGACGATGGCGGGGACGCCCCCGAGGTCGAATGGTGGCCCATCACCCGGCGCCGTCCGGAGGGCCGCCTCGGTGAGCATCAGCCGCACGTGGTCGAAGTCGCGGCCTCCCGGCCCGACGAAGGTGGGGCTGGCGACGACCAGGTCGAACCCTCCGAGCAGCCGTCGCCGCTGGACTAGGTATCCGGCCAGCATGGTCCCGAAGACGCGTGCCCGGCTCCGATCCCCCTCGTACTTGTACGCGTTGAGAGCGCTCTCCAGGAGGCCGCTCCGCTCGGCGACGGCGACGTTCCAGTGGAACCAGCGCGACGCGCTGGCGCAGAGGGGGTTGCGGCAGCCGGCCGTCTCCGTCGCGAGCGGCCGGCCGCAGACGCCGCATCCGGTCACTCGCCCGCTCTCACCGGGAGCGCGAGCTGGACGGGGGCGGTGGGCGGACCCCCGGCCAGCTGCGCCAGCAGCAGCTCCACGCCGGCATCGGAGACGAGCCGGCGCACTCCTGGCCGGGCGAGGAGATCCCCCGCCCAGGGCTCCGCAGCCACCAGGTCGGAGAGGAAGAGGTGCCGGCCCAGGGCGAGAGCGGAGCGCGCCGTGATGCGGGCGCCCGAGGTGGGCCCCGCCTCGATGACCACCGTGGCGGAGGCAATGGCGGCGATGACCGGGTTGCGCCGGCGGAGCGCCGCCGGTGACACCGGGGCGTCGGGGGCGAGCTCCGACAGGACGGCGCCGTGAGCCGCGATCCGGTCCGCGAGCCCGGCGTTCTCGGGCGGGTAGACGCGGTCGATGCCGCAGCCGAGGACCGCGACGCTCCGCCCTTCGGCGTCGAGGCAGGCCTGGTGAGCGGCGGTGTCGACCCCACGGGCGAGCCCGGACACCACCGTCACCCCGGCACCGGCGAGCTCCCGGGCCAGGCTCCGGGCGCGGGCGAGCCCCTCGGGGCTCGGGGAGCGGGTACCCACCACGGCGACGCTGCGCTCGTCCTCTGGACCGACCGTGCCGCGCCACCAGAGCAGGGGTGCACCGCCCGCCAGGCGCAGCCCGGCCGGGTAGCCGGGATCGAGCGGACCGATCTGAAACAAACGCATGTTCGCCAAGTGTAGCCGGGGATCGGGTGCCCCCGCCGTAGAGTCGAGGGGTGCCTGTTCGCTGGCAGTGTGTGGTGGTCGATTGCCATGACCCGGAGCGGGTCGCCCGCTTCTGGAGCGCGGTGTTTGCGAGGCCACCCCGGGGTCCGGAGGACGGCGAGTGGTGGCTGGAGCTCGGTGAGGGGGTGCCGGATATCCTCTTCCTGGCGGTGCCCGACACCAAGGTGGCGAAGAACCGGCTCCACTTCGACCTCCGTCCCGCTGATCAGGCCGCCGAGGTGGCGCGGCTGCTTGAGTTGGGGGCGAGGCAGAAGGACATCGGCCAGGGCGAGGTGAGCTGGGTGGTGATGGCCGACCCGGAGGACAACGAGTTCTGCGTGCTGAGGGCGCTGCCGCCGACGTCGTGAGACCGATGGCCGGGCAGGGTTTCCCCGAAGGCGTCCTCCGTCCGTCGAGCCCTATGCTGAGCCTGCCGCACGCTGGCTTCCGGTTGATGGGGAGGTGCCCATGCCCGTCACGCGCATGAATCACGCCGTGCTCTACGTGCGGGACGCCGCGCGCACCGCGGCCTTCTACCGCGACGTGCTCGACTTCCGGGTGGTCTTCGAGATGGCCGGGGGACGGGCGATCTTCCTCCAGGCTCCGGCCAGCACCAATGACCACGACCTCGGCCTCTTCACCGTCGGCGAGGGGGCGGCCGCCTCGGACGCTGGCCGGACCACGGTGGGGCTGTACCACATCGCCTGGGAGGTCGACACCCTGGACGAGCTGGAGCGCGTCCAGTCCCGCCTCGTCGAGCACGGCGCGCTGGTGGGCGCGACCGACCATGGCACCACCAAGGCTCTGTACGCTCACGATCCGGACGGTCTGGAGTTCGAGGTCTCCTGGCTGGTCCCCGCGGCCCTGCTGACCCCCGGGATGCAGGCGCGGATGGCACCCCTCGACATCGCCGCCGAGAAGGCGCGATTCGGTGGCGCGACCCGCGGTGGTGTCGGCATCTCGAGCCCGGCCTGAGCCGTGACCGTCTGCCCGAGGTCGCGGGGGAGAGTCGGGTGAGCCCGGAGGTGGAGAGCCGGCCTCCCGAGGTGCTCTTCGTCTGCATCCACAATGCCGGTCGCTCCCAGATGGCCGCCGCCCTGCTCGACGAGCGCGCCGGCGGACGGGTGGGGGTCCGCTCCGCGGGCTCGCAGCCCGCCGACCAGCTCAACTCCGCGGTGGTCGAGGCCATGGCCGAGATCGGGCTGGACATCTCGCGGGAATTTCCCAAGCCGCTGACGGACGATGCGGTGCAGGGTGCGGACGTCGTCATCACCATGGGCTGCGGTGACGCCTGCCCCTTCTTCCCGGGGAAGCGCTACCTCGACTGGGAGCTGGAGGATCCGGCGGGCAAGCCGCTCCCGGTGGTCCGGCGCATCCGCGACGAGATCGACGGGCGGGTGCGGGCCCTGCTCGGCGAGCTGTTGGCGACGACCTCCTCCGAGTCCTCAGGCGGGACGCCCAGCGGTCGGACCCTCAGCCCGCCGTCATCGAGAGAAGTGTCGTGACGGTCGTCCAGTTGCGGGTGGTGGCGGTGAGCTTCAGCGTGCGTCCCGCCAGCAGGGTCGCGAGCCGGGATCCGGCGATGCCCTCCGGGTGCCAGGCGTAGATCTCGCGGCCGACCACGGCGAATCGCTCGCCCGCGGTGGCCGCGGTGCTCAGCACCGGGATGATCTCCGAGTCGGGTGGGGATTCCATGAAGGTCACCTGGTAGCGCCGGGGGTCGTCGGCCGCGCCGGGCAGGGGGTCGGCCCGCACCGCCGCCTCCAGCTCGGCATGGGTGCGCACCAGGGACCGGATGTCCAGGCCGAAGTGCGCTGCGATGAGCGCCTCGCAGCGCCGCGCCACGGCCTCGGGCGCCCCCGGCGCCGAGACCGCCACGTTCCCACTCTGGAGGTACGTCTCGACACCGCCGAATCCCGCGCCGGTGAGCAACGCGCGCAGCTCGCCCATTGGGATCACGTTGTTCCCGCCCACGTTGACCCCGCGGAGCAGGATCACGCACCGGGTCACGGTCAGCCGGCGGCGCGCCGCGAGCGGCCGGAGGTGGCCCGCGCCCCGGTGAGCAGGCGTTCGCGATCGAACATCGCCGAGACGACCCCCCACATGCCCACGTCGGCGACCAGCAGCACCGCCGCGAACGTCAGCGCGAGGCTGACGCTGGGGGTGAGGACCTGGAGATCGATCAGCACGACCACCACCAGCGGCGGGAGGCTGGCGAGGGTCCCCAGCTGCTGGGCCACCCGGACGTCGCTCGCCCGCGATGAGATGGCGATGCCGACCCAGATCGACCATCCCGCGAGGAGCGGCGCGAAGAGGATCTCGCCGACGACCTGCGAGCTCTGCAACAGCGCCGTCGTCACCGCGGGGTCGGCGGCGAAGAGCTTGGCGCAGACGGCGACGACGGCGAAGAGGAGGTAGGCGATGCCCACCGACGGGACGATCGCGGCCGCCGCCTTGCCGAGCAGCAATTCCTCGCGGCGCACCGGGGTGGTGAGCAGCGGCTCCAGCGTCCCCTGCTCGCGCTCGCCCACCACCGAGTAGGCGGCGATGGCGGCCGGCACGACCACCGGGATGATCATCAGGAGGAGGAACGTCGAGCCCGCGAGCCTCTGCACCACTTCCTCCGAGATCCCCGGGCTGAGCCGGAAGATCTCGATCATCGGGCTGATCAGGAAGATCACGGGGAGCACGGTCATCGTCCCGATGATGAAACGGTTCCGGCGCAGCGCCCGGAACTCCTTTCGGACCACGGCGAGGATGCGTCCGGCGTCCAAACTCATCGCGCTGCCGCCTCCGGGTCCTCGTCGATCAGCTCCAGGTAGACGTCCTCCAGGGAGTGCCGGGACTCGACGATGGAGAGCACGTCGGCCCCGGCTGCGACCAGGGCGCGGGTGACCGCCGGCGCGGCGACCCTCGGGTCGGTGACGCTCAGCACGTAGCTGGAGTCACCATCCGACCGCCAGCCCTCGACGCCGGTGGCGCCGTCGAAGACACCGTCGGGCGCGGCGAGCGGGGCTGCCGTCTCCACCGCCAGGGAGCGGCTGAAGAGCTTCTCGCGGAGCTCGTCGGTGCGCCCAACCGAGCGCAGCCGGCTGTTGAGGATCGCGACCCGGTCGCAGAGGCGCTCCGCCTCCTCGAGGCGGTGGGTGGTCAGGAAGACGGTGACGCCACGCTGGCGCAGGTCGTTGATCAGGTCATGCACCTCGCGCGCGGCCACCGGGTCGAGACCGGACGTCGGCTCGTCGAGGAACATGATCGCCGGGTCGCTGAGCAGGGCGCGGGCCAGGCCGACCCGCTGGCGCAAACCCTTGGAGAGGCTGCCGCAGAGGTCCCGGCCGCGCGCGCCGAGGTTGACCGCCTCGAGCGCCGCATCGATCCGGGGACGCGGGTGGCGTAGCCCGTACAGGCCGGCGAAGAGCTCCAGGTTCTCGATCACGGTGAGGCGGAGGTAGAGGCCGGGGTTCTCGGGCATGATCGAGATGCGGTTGCGGATCTCGGTCCCGTTCTCGGTGAGCAGCGGGATGCCCGCGACCACGGCGCTCCCCGAGGTCGGGGCGATCAGCGTTCCCAGGGTGCGGGCCGTGGTCGTCTTGCCCGCTCCGTTGGGGCCCAGGAAGCCGAAAACCTCGCCCGGGGCGACGGTGAAGGAGACGTCCTCGAAGGCGGTGCGCTCACCGAACCGCTTGGTCAGGTGGCCGACGACGAGCGCCGCTCCGTCGGGCGAGGGGAGCCCGGCGCTCGGGGTCGCGAGCATGGCCACCCGCGCGGGCGCGGTGGCGAGCGAGGTGGTGAACGAGGCGGGGGGCGACGTGGTGAACGACGTGGGGTGCGAGGTGGGGGGCGGAGCCAGCGGATCGGGCGCCGGCGCGGGCGCGGCCCGGGGAACTCCGCCCAGCAGCGCCGCGGTGCCGAGGTACACGGCGAGGACGGCCACGGCCGCCACGACCGCGATGCCGCGCGAGGTCCGGAGCAGGACCAGGAGCGCGACGACGAGGGCGATCGCTACCGCGGTGATCAGCCAGCCCTGCCAGGTGACCGGCCGGAAGCCGAATCCCACCTGGCGTCGGGTGAACCAGCGGGCTCCGCTCGTCGGTTGCATCGAACCTCTCATCTCCCGCGATCAGAGCCCGGGGTGGGACTGGGCCAGGATGAAGAACCCGGCCACCCGTGCGAAGTCGTCGAAGACGACACGGCCGCTGACCTCCGTGCGCTTGAAGCCGCGCTTGAAGCTGAGCGGCAGGTCGACGACGGTGTGCTCGCCGAGCTGGGTGACCCGGGGCTCGGCGCCGCCGGCAGCCACGTCCACGGTCGCCGGCAGGCGCGCCCGCACCGAGGCGAGCAGGACCACGGAGCAGGCGTCCAGCATCCGCTGGTCGAAGTGGGCGCGCAGCTCGTCCCAGCGCCGGTTGAGGAAGTGCTCCAGGAGCACGCTGGCGAGGGCCGCGGCACCCGGGAGCGGTCGCACCGGAGCCTCGTCGGGGGGCCCGGGGTCGGTGTGTGGCCCGCCGAACCGCTGCAGAGCCGCCTGCCGGGTCACGTGGAGGACCTCACCGATCTCCGCCCAGGTGCGCCCGTCGGCGCGGGCGCGGACCACGAGGCCCCGGAGGATGTCGTCGACCACGACCCCGAGGCTGCGGGCGGCGGCCAGCGCGACCATCGCTGGGTCCCCGGCCACCGTCTCCTCCCCCCGGAGCACCCGCACCAGCAGCTCCGCGTTGGCCTGGGCCATCCGCGCCATCACCTGGCGGTCGACATCGGCCGCCGCGGCGGTATCGGGCTCCTCCGTGAGGGTCGGGTCGCTCGGCGGTGGGACCGCCTTCGCCGCATGCCGCCGGCTTGCTCCCGAGGCCGCGGGGACAACTGTCTGCGCCACGTTGTCAACGTACCTTACCGTGGAGGCCATGTCAAGGTGCCTTACCAAAGCGCCCGCAGATCAGCCGTGCGTTGCACCCCGTTGACGCGATTCCCGCGGCGGCCTATTATTGAACCGACAGTCGGTCGGTTATTGAGGCGGTCCAGGTGGCTCGTACGGTCAACGTCGAGGCCCGCGCGCTCCGGCGCGAGGCCTTCGTGGACGCCGGGCTGCGCCTCATCCAGAACCGTGGCTACGAGCAGATGAGCGTCCAGGACGTCCTCGATGAGCTCGACGCCTCACGGGGCGCCTTCTACTACTACTTCAGCTCGAAGCGAGCGCTGCTCGAGGCGGTGGTCGACCACGTGGTGGCCGCGGCGCTGGCCGCGGTCGCGCCCATCGCCGCCGACCCGCAGCTCTCTGGCGTCGCCAAGCTGGAGGGGGTCTTCACCGGCATCGCCGGATGGAAGGCGGAGCGCCGGGAGCTGATGCTCGCGCTGATCCGGGTCTGGTATTCGGACGACAACGTGCTGACCCGCGACAAGCTGCGACTTCACCTGGTGGGCTCGCTGGTCCCGATGCTGGCGGCGATCATCCGGCAGGGCACGGAGCAGGGCCTGATGTCCGCCGGCTCTCCGGAGGGGGCCGCCCGTGCCGTCGTCTCCCTCCTCCTCGGCGCCCAGGACATGGCCATCGAGATGTTCGTCGGGTGCCAGGAGGGCACCGTCTCCACTGAGACCGTCGCGTCGACGATGGCGGGGTACACCGAGGCGATGGAGCGGATCCTGGGGATCCTCCCCGGATCCGTGACCTTGCTGGACGACCACAACTTGCAGCTCTGGTTCGGCTCCGGAGCCGAGATGGGCCCGCTGATCTCCACCAGGAGGTAGCTGAGCATGGATGTCGCGATCCGCACCGAGGGGCTGACCAAGGACTACGGGGAGGGCCACGGCCTCTTCGACCTCGACCTCGAGGTCGGGGTGGGGGAGGTCTTCGGCTACCTCGGGCCCAACGGGGCGGGCAAGACAACCACCATCCGGCTGCTCATGGACATGGTCCGGCCCACCCGAGGCCGGGCCGAGATCTTCGGCGTCGACTGCCACGCCCACCCGGTGGAGGTGAAGCGGGTGGTGGGCTACCTGCCCGGTGAGATGCCCCAGTGGGGAGGCCTCCGCGGTCGCGACGTCGTGGCCTATGTCGGCGGTCTTCGCGGCGGGGTCGACTCCGCCCGGGTGAGCAGCCTCGCGGAGCGCCTCGACCTCGACCTCGGCCGTCGCTACCGCGAGTACTCCTCGGGCAACAAGCGCAAGCTCGGGCTGGTGCTCGCCCTCATGCACCCGTCGCGGCTGCTGGCGCTCGACGAGCCGACCAACG
>DNAU01000308.1 GCA_003491925.1 Chloroflexota bacterium | reverse complement strand
GGCAAGGATCCGACCAAGGTCGACCGCAGCGCCGCCTACGCCGCCCGCTGGGTGGCCAAGAACGTGGTCGCCGCGGGGCTCGCCACCAAGTGTGAGATCCAGGTCGCCTACGCGATCGGGGTCGCCAAGCCCGTCTCGGTGATGCTCGAGGCCTTCGGGACCGAGCGCGCGCCGCTCCCCCAGATCGAGGCCCTGATCGACGAGTACTTCGATCTCTCCCCGGTGGGGATCATCAGCGCCCTCCAGCTTCGCCGTCCGATCTACCGACAGGTCGCGGCCTTCGGGCACTTCGGGCGCAGCGATCTCGACCTCCCCTGGGAGCGGACCGAGGTGGCCGCGGAGCTGGCGGCGGAGGCCGGGGTCGAGCCGCTGCTCGGCGCCGCCCAGCCCGCATGACGGCGCTCGGGCTGAACGCCGTCCCGACCTGATCGCGGCGGGCTCAGCGTGGGTTACCACATCCTGGTATTGGCGGGAGGCAGCGGCACCCGGCTCTGGCCGCTGTCGCGGGCCGGGGTGCCCAAGCACCTGATGCCGCTGGACGCCTCCGGGGTCACCCTGCTCAGGGCCACGGTCGAGCGGGTGCTCCCGCTGGCGGACTCGGTCCGGGTGGTCACCACCGCGACCCAGGCCGAGACCTGCGGCCGGGTGGTGTCCGAGGCCGGGCTCCCCGCCGGCTCGGTCATCGCCGAACCCGAGCCGCGGGGCACGGGGCCGGCGCTCGGGCTCGCCAACGCCCTGATCGCCCACGACGACCCGGATGCCGTGATCTCGTCGGTGCACGCCGATCACGAGATCGACGACGGCGACGCCTTCCGCGCCGCCGTGCTGGCGGCGGCGGGGTGGGCGGTGGTCACCCAGGGGCTGGCCACGGTGGGCGTCACCCCGACCCACCCCTCCACCGGGCTCGGCTACGTGGCCTTCGAGGGTCCACCGCTGGACCCCGAGGGCTGGCACCCACCGCCCGGTGCCCCCGTCCCGGAGGCGCGGCGCGCGGCGGCGGCCGCGGTCCCCGCCTTCCGGGCAGCCGGCTTCGTCGAGAAGCCGTCGCGGGAGATCGCCCAGGCCTACCTCGACGGGGGCCACCACCTCTGGAACAGCGGTCTTTTCGCCTGGCCGGCGGCGATCTTCGCCGAGGAGCTGGCCATCGCTGATGCGCACCTCGCCGAGCAGGTCGCGGGGGTTGCCGAGGCGCGCCGTCGCGGGCGGGAGGCGGAGGCCGCCTCCCTCTACGCCGAGATCGAGGCGGTCCCGGTCGACACCCTGGTGTTCGAGCGGACCCGCCGCCTGACCGTGGTGCGGGGCGGTTTCTCCTGGTCGGACCTGGGCAGCTTCGCCGACCTCCGCGATGCCCGCCGCCGGGCCGGTGGGGCCGACGGCGCCGGGAACGTGCTCGAAGGCGACGTGATCGCCCTCGACACCACCGGCAGCTTCGTGGCCGCCCGGGGCGGCCGGCTGGTGGCGGTGGTGGGCGTCGAGGGGCTGGCCGTGGTGGACAGCGGCGACGCCCTCCTCGTGCTCCCCCTCGACCAGAGTCAGCGGGTCAGGGAGGTGGTCGAGCGGCTGCGGGCGGAGGGACGCTCCGATCTCCTCTGACGGGCGACCGGACGGGCCCCCCGGGGGCTGGCCGTCTCACCGGACAGCCCGCCGCCTCGCGCTGATCACCGCCGCCGGCGCGACCGACCTGGGGGTGGACGGCGACCTCCTGCTCCCCGCGCTGGAGCAGCTCGGGGTCACCGGCATCCCCACCGGGTGGGGGGCAGAGCTCGGGCCGCCGGAGTTCGATGGGGCGGTCATCCGCACCGCCTCCGACTACATCGACGACCCCGCCGGGTTCCGGGCCTGGTGCGTGCGGACCGCGAGCCGGATGCCCCTGGCCAACCCGGCCGACATCGTCACCTGGAACAGCGACAAGCGCTATCTCCGCGACCTGGAGGGCGCCGGGGTGGCGACCGTTCCCACCCTCTGGGTCGAGCCCGGCGAGAGCCTCGGCGCCGTCCCCTGGGGGCGCTTCGTGGTCAAGCCGGCGGTCTCGGCCGGGGCCCGATCGTCGGCGAGCTACTCGGGCTCGCCCCTGACCCGGGCGCGCGAGCACGTCGCCGCCATCACCGCTCCGGGCGGTGTCGCCATGGTCCAGCCCCATCTCCCGGCCATCGACCTCGAGGGCGAGGTCGGCGTCTACGTCATCGGCGGCGAGGTCAGCCACGCGATCCGCAAGGCCGGGGTGCTGCGCCCCGGGGCGCCACCCACCTCCGACCTCTCCCTCGGCCACCGGCAGCGGGTGGTGCCCGACCTGGTCGGGGAGGAGCACGCCCGCTTCGCCCGGGCGGTCCTCGACCGGGTCCCGGGAGGGGCCGACCGGCTCCTCTACGCCCGCGTCGACGTGGCCCGGGGGGAGCGGGGAGAGCTGCTCCTGCTCGAGCTGGAGTGCATCGAGCCCCGCCTCTTCCTGGAGCACGCCCCCGCGCGCGCCGGGGCGGTGGCGGCGGCGTTCGCGGGGTGGCTGGCCCGCGCCGCCGGTGGGGTGGGGCACAATGGCTGCCGATGACCTCGCCGATCAGCTTCGGCACCGACGGGTGGCGCGCCGTCGTCGCCGATGACTTCACCTACGAGAGGGTTCGCGCCGTCGCCCAGGGGGTGGCCTGGTATCTCGAGGGGGATCGCAGGGGCGTGGTGGTCGGCCACGACACCCGCTTCTCCGCCGAGCTGTTCGCCCGCGAGGTGGCGCGGGTGCTGGCCGCCAACGGTCAGCACGTGCTCCTGCTCGACCATCCCGTGCCCACCCCCACCATCACCTGGACGGTGGTCGAGCGTAAGCAGGCCGGGGCGGTGGCGGTGACCGCCAGCCACAACCCCGCCGAGTTCAACGGCCTCAAATACAAGCCCGACTACGGTGGGTCGGCCTCCCCCGAGGTGGTCGCCAGGCTGGAGGAGCTGACCGCCCGCGCCCTCGAGGAGGGGGTGAAGGCCATCCCCTACGACGACGCGGTGGCGAGCGGGAGGGTCGAGGTCTTCGACCCCGTCCCCGACTACCTCCGCCAGGTCGGCCGGCTGGTCGACCTCCCCCGGCTCCGCGATGCCGGGCTGCGCATCCTCCACGAGCCGATGTACGGCTCCGGCATGGGGCTGATCCGGGAGGCGGTGGGCGGTGGCCGGACCACCGTCACCGAGCTGCACGCGGAGCGCAACCCGGGCTTCGCGGGGATGCACCCCGAGCCCATCGGCAAGTACATGCCCGAGGCGATGGCAAAGATGGCGGGTGGCGGATTCGACCTCTGCATCGCCAACGACGGCGACTCGGACCGGGTCGGGATCATCGACGAGACCGGGCGCTTCATCACCCAGCTCGAGGTGATGGCGCTGCTCGCCATGTACCTGTTGGAGAAGCGGGGTCTCCGCGGTCACCTGATCCGTTCGCTCACCACCGGGGTCATGCTCGACCGGCTCGGCGAGCGGTTCGGCGTGCCGGTCATCGAGACCCCGG
>DNAU01000179.1 GCA_003491925.1 Chloroflexota bacterium | reverse complement strand
TGGACGGACCGCTGGTGCACCGGTTGTTCTGCCAAGAGCACCGCCGGGTAGCTATGTCCGGATGGGATAAGCGCTGAAAGCATCTAAGTGCGAAGCCCACCCCAAGATAAGATCTCCCACCGGAATAACCGGGTAAGACCCCAGCAAGACCAGCTGGTTGATAGGCCGCAGGTGTAAGGGGGGCAACCCCTTGAGCTGAGCGGTACTAATCGGTCGAGGGCTTGACCTTTCTATCCCACTTTTCAGCGCAGCGCAGGGCGGCGGCCTTCGGGCCGCCGGCGCGATCGTGATTCGCCTGACGTGATGGATCCGGAGCCGTTCATGGCTCTCAGACGCAGACTTGATTCTTCTTTTGCAAGAAAGGAGATATTCGGTGACCATAGCGGTGGGGAGACACCTGTTCCCATCCCGAACACAGCAGTTAAGCCCACCAGCGCCGATGGTACTGCCCTGGCAACGGGGTGGGAGAGTAGGTCATTGCCGAGTATCTCTTTCTTCGTTAAGGGTATTTCTGGACACCTTGAATACGCATCCGAGCGGGCAACTGATCGGTGGCGGGTAGCACGGCGCTTGGGCCGCTTCAGATCAGCGGGGGACGTCTTGACACGTGAGGCCGCCTTCCGCGTGGTGGTCACTCGATCACTCTCAGCACCACGTTCCCCGTCTTCTGCTCGGTTTCGACGTACCTCGTCGCCTCGATCACGTCCTCCAGCGGGTAGGAGCGATCGATGACCGCGCGATACCTTCCCGCTTCGATCAGCTCCTTGATGAGCACGGCGTCCTTCCTCGAGTACCGCGGCGGTATCACCATCACCGTGCTCAGGCCACTGACGTGGACGGGCGCCAAGGCCATGAGCACGTTGCGCAGCCCGTCCGTCCCGATGTAGACGCCGCCTGGCCGCAATGACCCGCGGCACCGTTTGAAGGAGTGCTTGCCGACAGCGTCGAACACGATGTCGTACGCGTGGCCGTTATCGGTGAAGTCCTGCTCCGTGTAGTCGATGACCTCATCTGCACCGAGCCCCTTCACGACCCCTAGGTTCCTGGTGTTGCACACCGCCGTGATGTGCGCGCCAACCGCCGCTGTGAGCTGCACGGCAGCGGTGCCGATGGACCCCGAGGCTCCATAGATGAGCACGCGCTGGCCGCTGCGCAGCCCCGCGCGCCTCAGGTTCATCTGGGCGAGGAGCGCGCCGTCGTAGATGGCCGCCGCCTCGTCAAAGGTGATCTCGTCAGGCTTGTGGGCGATTGGAGCACTTTCCGGAACGCACACGCACTCCGCGTGCGCGCCGAACCTCCACGGATTCAACCCGAAGACGCGATCGCCGATCTGGAACTCGGTCACGGCTGCGCCCGCGCCGGCAACCTCTCCGGCAAACTCGGTGCCGAGGATTCGCCGCCTCGGCCGGCGTAGCCCGCTGACGAATCGAGCCGCGAAGGGCGTGCCGCTTCGAAGTCCCGTGTCCGTCCTGTTGACAGTCGTCGCGTGGACTCTGACGAGGACCTCGTGGTCCCGGGGAACGGGCTGCGCGACCTCCTCGAGACGCAGCACGTCAGGGGGTCCGTACCTATCGTGGACAACCGCCCTCATGCGTAACGACCACCTCATATGGGATGCATTCGCAGTCGATGGTACGCCCGCCCGACACCGGTCATGACAATGAATGTCGTTCCGCCCGGTATCCGCAGCGCCTTGGGAAGTCGCGGAATCGGGCTCGGTCCCAGCATCTGTCGAGACCTTGGTGCCGAGACACGTGCTCATCCACGGTCCATCTCATGCCGGTGAAAGCGTGATCCGCGGCGACAGCTCTAGGGAGTATCCGGGTCTACCGGTCTTCAGGATCGTGGCTTCACCGACCGGGCGACCCAGGAGGCGCGCGAGCGCTCCAATCGCGAGGCGGCGCACAGCCGGGGCCTCGCTGCCGAGCGGCCGTTTCTCCTGTCGACCGGCCCGGACGTGGGTGTGCGTCTTCTGTTGACGCGGCGGCCGCCGTCGCTGGCAACTAGACTCCTTCCCCGATGGGACTGGTGTACTCGGGGGTGCCGGCGCCCCTGGCGCGGGCCCTGGTGGACGGCCTCGGGCTGCGCTTGGCGGTCGAGACGGGAACCAATCTCGGTGAGAGCACGGCGGCGCTGGGCGAGATGGTGGATCGGGTCTGGACCGTGGAGCTCTCCCCCAAGTACGTGGAGTGGGCGCGCGCCCGCCACGCCGGGACACCGGCGATCACCGTCCTCGAGGGCGACTCGGCGGCGGTGCTCGCCGGGCTGGCGCCGCGCATCGATCGGCCCGCGCTCTACTGGCTGGACGCACACTGGTGCGCCGGCGACAGCGCCGGGTTCGAGGCGCAGTGCCCGCTGCTCGCCGAGATCGATGCTCTGGACACATCCCCCACAGCCGCCGAGAGCGCGATCCTGATCGACGACGCCAGCTTCTTCCTGGCCTGCCCGTACCCTGACTACCGCAGGAGCGACTGGCCCACCTTCCTGGAGGTGGCCGATCGACTGCGAGCACGTCATCCGCGCTACATCACCACGCTCCTCGACGTCATCATCGCCACCCCTCCCGCGGGCCGGGCCGTGGTCGAGCGCTTCTGGCAGGCGAAGCGAGACGCCGACATGGAGAGCAGCAGGGAGCGGGCGCGGCAGGCGGAGGAGGCTCTCCGCGCGCGCTCCGCAACGCGAGGCGAGCCCTGAGCCCTCGTGCCGGTGGAGCCTGCCACCCGGCCGTCTGCGTCCGGGTCGGGCGGGGAGCCGGTGTAGACTCCGCACCTGCCGCGCCGAGGTGGTGGAATAGGTAGACACGCTAGCTTGAGGGGCTAGTGAGCGCAAGCTCGTAGGGGTTCGAGTCCCCTCCTCGGCACCAGGGCCCCGCCGTGCTCTGCAGCAGCGGACGGCCGGAGGGCGCGATGGCAGGCTGGCGGTACCCGGTGGCGGGTGGCACCCAGGATGTCTTCTTCGACCGCGCCACCGCCAGCTCATTTCCCACGATCGTGGCGGGGGAGCGCATCCACCTCATCGACGATCGAGGGAGGCGTCTTCTCGACGTCTGCTCCGGGCCCTTCCTGGCCGGATTCGGTCAGGGCAACGAGCGGGTGCTCCAGGCGATGCTGGAGCAGGGGCGGCGGCTGACCTACACCTACTCGCGCACCACCCGGCATCTCGCCAATGCGGCCCTCACCGAGCGGCTCGCCTCGCTGGCGGGGCCCGGGTTCGAGCGCGTGCACCTCACCTCCGGAGGCTCCGAGGCGGTCGAGATGGCCCTCAAGTTCCTCCGTGCCCATGCGGTTGCCACCGGAGAGCCGGAGCGCCACCGCGTCATCTCGTTGATGCCCGGCTACCACGGCGCCACCTTCCAGACCCTCGGCCTCAACGGTGACCTCAACGTACCGGCCCTCTGGGGGTCGATGACCGTCTGCTCGGACAAGATCCCGGCTCCGCTGACGTTCCGGGCCAGCAGCCCCGAGCAGGCGGCGGCGGAGAGCCTCGCCGCCCTCGAGGAGACCGTCGAGCGTGTGGGGGCGGGCCAGGTCCTCGCCCTGGTGATGGAGCCGATCGGAGGCCAGGCCTCGGGGGTCAATGTGCCCCACCCGTCGTTCGCGCGCGGTGCCCGCGCCGTCTGCGATCGCCACGGCATCCGCCTCGTCTTCGACGAGAGCGTCTGCGCCCTCCGGACCGGGCGCTTCCTCGCCGCCCACCACGCCCTCGACGCGCTGCCCGACGTCGTCGTCCTCGCCAAGGGGCTGGCGGCCGGCTATGCCCCGCTCGGCGCGGCGCTGATGCCGGCGTCGATGGTGGAGGAGGTCGCCGCCACCACCGGCTTCGTGATCGCCCACTCCTACGACGCCAATCCCATCGCCTGCGCCGCCGGCGCGGCCGTCCTCGACGAGATCGTCGAGCGCCATCTGATCGCCCACGCGGAGGAGATGGGGGCGCGCATCCGAGCCGGTCTGGTGCGGATCGCCGGCGGCTCGCCGCTGGTCGGCGACGTCCGGGGCCGGGGGCTGCTGCTCGCCATCGAGCTCGTCGCCGACAGGGAGACCCTGGCGCGGTTCCCGGCCGACGTCGACCCCGGCTCGGTCGTGCTCCGTCACGGTCTCGAGCACGGACTTCTCCTCTACTCGCGGCGCCAGAATGCCGGTCGATTCGGCGACTGGCTGCTGATCGCCCCGCCGCTGGTCATCGACGAGGCCGGGTGCGATGACCTGCTCGAGCGGCTCGAGGCGACCCTGGCCAGCGCGGTGCGGGAGCTCGTGCCGCAGCCCAGAGTCGCCGGTTGAGCCGCCCCCGCAGGGGCCGGCCCCCCGCCGGCGGCCCCGGCGCGGGCGGGCGCGCCGCGCGTCCCGGCATGCGGCTGTGGTTCCGGGTGGCATAGTTCGGACGATGAGCACCGAGCCCCGCCCGCTCCCCGGCGACCCCCTCGCCGCCCTCGCGCGTGAGCTGCTCGCCGAGCTGGGCGAGGACCCCGACCGGGAGGCGCTGCTGCGCACCCCGGCCCGGGTGGCCGAGAGCCTCCGCTTCCTCACTCAGGGCTACGGCATCGACGTCAAGGACGTCGTCCGGGACGCGGTCTACGCCGAGCCCTACGAGGAGATGGTCCTGGTCCGGGACGTGGAGGTGTACAGCCTCTGCGAGCACCACCTCCTGCCCTTCTACGGCCGGGCCCACATCGCCTACATGCCCCGGGGCCGGATCGTCGGGCTGAGCAAGCTGCCCCGGGTGGTGGACGTCTTCGCGCGTCGGCTCCAGGTCCAGGAGCGGCTGACGACCCAGATCGCCGAGGCCCTCGACGAGGCGCTGCGCCCGTATGGCGTCGCCGTCGTCATCGAGGCCTTCCACCTCTGCATGATGATGAGGGGCGTCCAGAAGCAGAACAGCCAGACGGTGACGTCATCCCTCACCGGCGTCTTCCGCAACGACCCCAAGACCCGCAGCGAGTTCCTGGAGCTGATCGGCCGCCGTCCGCGCTGATCCGGGCCGGCGCGGCCGACGGCGGCAGGGGTGCAGCTGGGTGGGGGTCGCGGTGGGGGAGGAGGTCGCCGGCATCGGCGTGGCGGTCGGCGCGGTGGATGTGGTCGACGTGGTCGAACCCCCACAGGCGCTCATCGTGGCGGCGGAAAGCGGAGCAGGGCGAGTATGGCGCGGGTGGGCGCGGCCGGGGGTGGGGGGTTGGGCATGGCGGGGCCGGCGAGGCCCTGCCGTGTGGTCAGGGGTCCATCAATCGAGCGGCCAGCCGTGGGTTCTTGGATCGCGCGGGAAGCCCCCTCGACTCGCTCCCCCCCTAACATCAGGCCGATGACGAGAGCGACCGCCGCCGGGGCTCCCGTGGACCCAGGGCACGCGGGTGGGGCGAGACCGGCCCTCAGCACGATCGGTGAGCGCGATCTTGCGGGCCTGCTGCGGGAGCTGGGGCAGCCGTCCTGGCGCGCTCGCCAGCTCCGTGAGGCGACCTGGCACCCCTACGTGGGCGGCTTCGAGGAGATCCGCCAGCTTCCCGGCGGACTGCGCGTCGAGCTCGATCACCGGCTGCGCTTCAGCAAAGCCGCGGTGACCTCCGAGAGGGTGGCCGACGCCGGGCAGACCCTCAAGTTGCTCTGCGCCCTCGATGGCCCCCAGACGGTCGAGACCGTGGCCATGGAGAGCCCTGCCCGGGGCGCCAGCGGGCGCCGCGCCACCGTCTGCGTCAGCACCCAGGTCGGCTGCGCGGTCGGCTGCCCCTTCTGCGCCACCGGGCGCATGGGGCTGCGGCGCAGCTGCACCCCCGCCGAGGTCGTCGATCAGGTCAGGCTGGCCGGCCAGGCCCTCTTCCGCCACGCTCTGGGGCCGGTCACGCACGTGGTCTACATGGGCATGGGGGAGCCCCTGGCCGCCTACGAGACCACGCTGGCCTCGCTGCGCGTCCTGGTCGCAGCTGGTGGAATCAGCCCGCGACGGATCACCGTCTCCACCAGCGGGGTGGTGCCGGGCATCCGCCGGCTGTCCACCGAGGGGCTGCCGGTCACCCTGGCGGTGTCGCTGCACGCCGCCAGCGACGAGCTGCGCAACCGGCTGGTGCCGCTCAACCGGGCCCATCCGCTGGACGGGCTGGTGGCGGCGGCGGGCGCCTACGCGCGGGCCACCGGTCGCCGGCTCAGCCTGGAGTGGTGCCTCATCGGTGGGGTCAACGACGGCCTCGACCAGGCCGCCGGGCTGGTCGCGATCGCCCGGAGGCTCGGCGCCCACGTCAACGTGATCCCGATGAACCGGATCGTGGGGAGCCCATGGGGGCCGCCCGCGGCGGCCGTCGGGCGGGCCTTCATGCGCCACCTCACCGGCGCGGGCGTGACCGTGACGGTCCGGGACACCCGCGGCGGCGAGGCGGAGGCGGCGTGCGGGCAGCTGCGGGCCGCGCTCGAGCCCCGGAGGCAGCTGCGCCCGGACGGCACCCTCACCCCGCAGCGACCGGTGCGACGCGGCGCATCGATCCGGGGCTGAGAACGGGCCGCACCGGCCGGCGGGGCGATCGCCCCAGCTCAGACGGCCCGCACGCCCCCTAGGAGGCCTGCTTGCTCGCGGTGCGGATGCAGCGGGTGCAGAGGGTCGTCTTGACCCAGCGGCTGCCCTCGAGCACGCGCGTCGACTGCAGGTTGGGCATGAAGCGGCGGCGGGTCCGGACCTTGGAGTGGCTGACGTTGTTGCCGGCCATCGGCCCCTTGCCGCAGCGGTCGCACTTCTGGGACATGGTGGTGAGGTGTGATCCCTGAGCGGCCGGAGCGGCACCTGGGCCGGCCCCGGCGGCATACTTAGCAATCCCTGCGCCGGCCATAGGAGCCATGTCCAGCGTCGGGTCTGGGCGAGAATAGCACAGCGGCCGTGCCGCATCTGATGGGAGCGACGTGACGAGCAGGCAGCGGACGGCGGGGCCCCTGAGCCACAGCGCGGGGCTGGGCCGGATCGAGG
>DNAU01000263.1 GCA_003491925.1 Chloroflexota bacterium | reverse complement strand
CGATCTGGCCGTACGCGGCCACCACCAGGACGTCGGCGCCGAGGCCGAGGACCTCCTGAACCACTTCCTCAGCCCGGATGCGCTCCGGCTGCAACACCGGGATGCCGAGCTGGGCGGCCGTGTCCGCCACCGGGCGTGGTGCCGGCCGGCCCCGGCTCCCGGGGCGCGCCGGCTGGGTAACCGCGGCCACCACCTGGTGGCGCGCGTTGCAGGCGCGCAGGCTGGGGACGGCGAAGTCCGCGGTCCCCGCAAAGACCACTCGCACGTTGTGGAGAGTATCGAGGCTGGCTGGCCTCTGCGTCCGTGGCCATCCCCGGGCCCTGCCGCCCCGTGTCAGCAGTAACAGAAACGAGCCTGGCCCGCCTCTCTCTCCGTGTGGGTTCACCATGCCCGCTGTGACCGCCGACGGCGTCTCCTGCGCTCCGTCAACCGGCAGCTGCTACGCGGTTGGCGGCAGCCTCTTCCTCGCGCTCACCGGCTCCTGAGCCGGCGGGCCCCCCGCGCCCCCGCGCCGGCGCCTTCAGCTTCGAAGGGATTCCTGAGGTGTACGCCAGCGCGCGGCTCACCCACTCGCCCGCCACCTCCGGCGCCGCCTGCCAGCCGGGGGCGAGGCAGGTGTAGCCGCGCATCGGCCGCCCGCGCGCTCGGCCCGAGGGCTGGCGCGGCTCCGCGGCTCAGACGGTGACGGCCTCACCCTCGACTTTGGCGCCCTCCTCGTCGCCCAGCTCGTCCACCCGGCGCAGGGTGCTCGGGTCGGTGAGCCGGTCGGTGAAGAGGATCCCGTCCAGGTGGTCGATCTCGTGCTGGATGGCCCGGGCGAGGAGGCCGTTGCCCTTGATCCGGACCTGCTTGCCGTGGCGGTTGAGCGCCTTGCAGACGACCTTCTCGGCCCGCGCCACCTCGCCCACCATCCCCGGGATGGAGAGGCAGCCCTCGTAGGCGATCTGCTCACCCTCGGCCCTGATGATCTCGGGGTTCGCCAGGTGGAAGAGCTGGTTGTCGACCTTGAGGGTGATGACCCGCAGCGAGACGTCGACCTGGGGTGCAGCCAGTCCCACCCCGGGGGCGGCGACCATCGTCTCCATCATGTCGTCCATCAGGCGGCGGATCGAGTCGTCGACCCGGCCGACCCGGGGCGCTTTGCGGCGGAGGACGGGGTTGTCCTCGGCGACGGTGACGATGTGGAGGAGGGTCATCCGGTTGGCTCTCTCTGGGCGGTCACATGACCGGGTCGACGTCGATGCTCCAGCCCCGACCCCGGGGCAGATGGGGAAGCGCCCTCTCTATCTCCTCCCCCCGCACCGTCAGCTGCCAGCGGTACTGGCCGCGGAGGCGGTGCAGGAAGGCGGGGCTCGGACCGAGGACGTCGAGCCCGGCACCCGAGCCGAGAATACCAGAGAGGCGTTCCACGGACTGCTGTGCGGCGGCCTCCGCCGCCCCGTCCTCGGCGTGGCTGACGGTGCAGGTGACCAGGCGTGTGTAGGGAGGGAAGCGGTGGGTGCGCCGCACCCGGATCTCGTCGTGGGCGAAGCCGCGGTAGTCGTGGGTCACCGCGTGGCGGACCGCGTAGTGGTCCGGACTGTAGGTCTGGAGGATCACCCGCGCCGGCTCATCGCCGCGTCCGGCCCGACCCGCCACCTGGGTGATCAGGGAGAAGGTGACCTCGCCGCTCCGGTAGTCGGGGAAGTGGAGCGAGGTGTCGGCGTTGACGATCCCGACCAGGCGCACCCTTCCCAGGTCCCACCCCTTGGCGACCATCTGGGTGCCGATCAGGCAGTCCGCCTCGCCGGCCCGGAAGCGCTCGTAGATCTCGAAGTAGGCATCCCGCCGCTGGACGGTGTCGCGGTCCATCCGGAGCAGGCGGAGCCCGGGGAAGCGGGCGGCGACCTCCGCCTCCAGCCGCTCGGTGCCCATCCCCAGGCCTCGGATGGCGGCCGAGCCGCAGCCGGGGCAGCGATCCGGGAGGGGTCGCGAGGACCCGCAGTAGTGGCAGTCGCAGCGACCCCGGCCGGCGTGGTACACGAGAGCCACGCTGCAGTGCGGGCAGCCGAGCGGCTCACCGCACCCGCGGCAGAGAACGACGGTGGCGGTGCCCCGCCGGTTGAGGTAGAGGATCGACTGGCCGCCCTCGGTCCGGCTCCGCTCCAGAGCACGCTCCAGAGCCTGGGAGAGCGGGCTTCGATTGCCGGCGCGCAGCTCCTCGCGGAGGTCGACCACCTCGATGGAGGGGAGCTCCCGGCCGGTGATCCGCTCCGGGAGGGTGGTCAGCACCAGGCCACCGGTGTGGGCTCGGTAGTAGGTCTCCACCCGGGGGGTGGCGCTGCCCAGCACCACCGGAACCCCGGCCCGCCGTCCCAGCTCGAGGGCCACGTCGACGGCGTGGTAGCGGGGCACCCGGTCCTGCTTGTAGGCGGAGGCGTCCTCCTCGTCGACCACCACCACCCCCAGCCGGGGCAGGGGGGCGAAGATCGCGCTGCGCGAGCCGACCACCACGTCGATCTCGCCGAGGCGGGCCCGGCGCCATTCGACCGCGCGCTCCGCATCGGTGAGGCCGGAGTGGCTGACCGCCAGCCGCCCGGGGAAGCGGGCGGCGAAGCGGCGGATCATCTGGGGGGTCAGGGCGATCTCGGGGACCAGGCAGATCGCCTGGCGGCCGAGGGCCAGGGCGGCGTCGATGGCGGCCAGGTAGACCTCGGTCTTGCCACTCCCGGTGACCCCGTGGAGCAGCACCGCGCGGTTCGTCCCAGCCGCGATCGCCTCCAGGAGCGGGGCGGCGGCCTGCCGCTGCGCCTCGGTCAGGTCGGGCGGCTGAAGGGCCGTGCCCTCGGCCCGCGCGGCCGTGATGGCGGCGGAGGTCGTGCGCGGCCCACGCCGCCTCCCGGTCGCCGGCCCGGCGGTGCGAGCACCCTTGGGCACCATCGCCTTGATGACCTCGGGCAGCGGCGCGCAGTAGCGGTCGGCTATCCACCCGGCGAGCCCGACCATGGCCTCGGAGAGGAGCGGCTCCTCGTCCAGGACCGCAGAGATCGGACGGGCGTCGGCGTGGTCGGATTGGTCCAGGAGCGCGACCACGAGGCCGGGCAGGGAGCGGGCCCCGAAGGGGACCTGGACCCGCACCCCCGGTCGAATCCTCCCGAGCAGGTCCTCGGGGACGCTGTACGTATACCGCTCCTGGGGCAGCATCCCCCGGGTGTCGGGCACGACCGAGACGAACACCGGTGCGGTCACTGGCCAGCATGATGCGCGCCCCGGGTGGGCGGGCGAAGCTGGCCCGAGCCACCCCGGGAACCGCGGGAGGCGGCCCGGCGTCATAGGCGTGCATGCCCACTGAGCGAGGTGTCCCATGAACACGCCACGGATCCTGTTGAGCATCCTGGCCGTCGGCGGTCTGGCGGTCGTGGCTGGCTGCGGATCGGCAGCGAGCAGCGCTCCGGCCGCCCACGGCGTTGGCGAGTTCGGCGGCGCGGTCAACGCCCCCGAGGCAACGGTCCCGGCCGGCTCCGGCATCGGGGCCTCCACCGGAACCGCCTCCGGCTCGGGTGGCTCGAGCAGCAGGTCGGCCACTTCCGCAGGCGGGTCGTCGGCGGCCGCCCCGGCCCTGACCTCGACCAGCTCCGCAGGCGACATCGTGGTGGGCACGCCGGGGAGCGACGTGGCCCGCTCGGTGATCGCGGCCTACACGGTGCCGGCGGGGAGCTTCCTCGCCTCCTTCGACACCGTCATCGCCGATGCCGTCGCCCTGGGCGGGTACGTGGTGAGCTCGGCGACCTCACCGAACTCGAAGGGGCGGATCGTCAGCGGGGCGGTGACCCTGGCCATCCCCACCGCCCAGATGGCCAGCCTGCTCAACAGCCTGCCCTCCGACTTCACGGCCTCCTCGATCGACTTCTCGAGCGTCGACGACACCTCCGACATCGTCGATCTCAACGCGCGCCTGACCTCCGCGCAGGCGCATCTCACCGCTCTCCAGGGCCTGCTCGCCAAGGCCACGTCCCTCGACGACATCACCACCCTGGAGCAGCAGATCGAGGACGTGGAGACCTCGATCGACACCGACCAGGGGCAGCTCACCACCCTCGACCAGGCGGTGACCTACGCGACGGCCACGGTGCGACTCACCGAGCGCGGGGCGGTCACGGTGACGGCCGCCACCGGGCCCTCGGTGAGCGGCGGGGTATCGAAGGGCTGGAACAATCTGCTCGAGATCGCCGCCGTGGCCGTGGAGATCCTGGTGACCGCGATCCCAGCGCTGATCCTGCTGCTCATCGGTTGGACGGTGTGGCGACGCCGGCGGCGCAGCCCGGCAGCGCCCGCCGAGGTGACGGCGTAGCCGCAGGCGCACCCACAGCCCCGGCTGGGTCAGGCCCGAGCACGGCGCGCCAGCCGTTCGCCGACGAGGGCGACCAGGCGCCGGGCCACCTCGAGCTTGGGGGAGCGATCGACGGTGAGCACAACGCCGCCCTGGTCGAGGACGGTGACGGCGTTGTCGTCCGCCCCCATCCCCACCCCCGGGGCGCCGACGTCGTTGAGGACGATGAGGTCGAGGCCCTTGCGGCGCAGCTTCTCGGCGGCGTTGCCGAGCAGGTCGTCGGTCTCGGCGGCGAAGCCGACCACCAGGACACTCTGGCGGCGGGGATGGGCCCGAATGGACTCCAGGATGTCGACGGTGGGCGCCAGCACCATGGTCATCTCGCCGCCCGTCTTCTTGAGCTTGCGGTCGGCCGGCTCGCGGGGGCGGTAGTCGGCGACCGCCGCCGCCATCAGCAGGATGTCGGCGCGCTCCAGCGCGGCCCACACCGCGACCTGCATCTCGGCCGCGGTCTCCACGGGGGTGACCGCGACCCCGGACGCGGCCGCCGGAGGCGACGCGGCGGTGATCAGCTCCACCTCGGCCCCCGCCTCGCGGCAGGCGGCGGCCAGGGCGTTGCCCATCTTGCCGCTCGAGCGGTTGCCGAGGAACCGGACCGGATCGATGGGTTCGCGCGTCCCCCCCGCGGTGACCACCACCCGGCGACCCCGAAGCGGCAGGGGATGGGATCCGGCTGCGGTCACGAGGGCGGATCCGGCTTCGGTCATCTGGTCGGGGCCTGGCTACGCACCGCCGGCGTCCGAGTAGCCGAGCAGCCCCGACGGGAGGTCCGCGATGGCCGGGGGCGGCTCCGCGGCGGCCTGCAGCAGCCCGGCCACGACCTCGACGATCTCGGCGGGTTCCGCCATCCGGCCGATCCCCTCCTGGCCGCTGGCCAGCCGCCCGGCGACCGGCCCGACGAAGGTCACGCCCCGCCCGCGCAGGGTCTCGACGTGTCCCTGGGTCGCGGGATGCTCCCACATCGCCGTCTCCATCGCCGCCGCGATCACGAGCGGCGCCCGGCAGGCGAGGGCGGTGGCGGTCACCGCATCGTCGGCCAAGCCGAGGGCGAGCCGGGCGATGAGGTTGGCGGAGGCGGCCACCGCGAGCTGCAGCTCGGCCCAGGCGGAGAGGGTGAGATGCTCCATGCCGTGAGCCGCCTCCCCGCCCTCGGCGGAGGTGGCACCTCGACCTCCCGGCCGTCGCCCGCCGGCCTCGTGGAAGAGGTCGCTGACAACGGGGTGGCCGGAGAGGCTCTGCAGCGAGAGCGGGGTGATGAAGCGGGTGGCCGACGCGGTCATCGCCACCCGGGTCTCGGCGCCCCGGCGGCGCAGCAGGGTGATGACCTCGCCCGCCTTGACGGCGGCGATGCTGCCGCCCACGTAGATCAGGGCCCGCCGGCCCTCCAGCTCTGCCACCCGCTCACCTCCCATCACTGGTCCGCCGCCCGCGGCCGGCTCCGCTCGATGATCTCGAGGATCTCGCGCGCAGCGCGGTGGACGTCGTCATTGACGACCCGGTAGTCGTACTGGTCCTGGTCGGCCATCTCCTTGCGCGCATTCTCCCAGCGCAGCTCGAGGCTGTCGGCGGACTCGGTGGCCCGCTCGGTCAATCGCCGGCGCAGCTCCTCCGGGCTCGGGGGCAGCAGAAAGATGAAGATCGCCCCCTCCACCCGCGGGCGGATCCAGGCCGCTCCCTGGACGTCGATCTTGAGGACGATGTCCTCGCCCCGCTCCAGGCTGGCCCTCACCCTCGCCTCGCCGGTCCCGTACCAGTGACCGTGGACCCAGGCGTATTCGAGCAGCTCGTGGCGGTCCCGCAGAGCCTGGAAGCCGGCCTCGTCGACGAACGAGTACGCGACCCCGTCCACCTCCCCGGGCCGCGGCGGCCGGGTGGTGTAGGAGACCGAGTAGTGGAGCGACGGGGCGATCCGGAAGAGCTCCTGGAGAACCGTGTCCTTGCCCACCCCGCTGGGCCCGGAGAGGACGATGAGACGCCCCGGCGGGCTGGAGAGCCGCGGCCGCTCGGCGGCGGTCTCGACGGCGGTGGGGAGTCCCCGGCTCACGTGCGCCCCTCGCGCGCCGCGTCGCGCAGCCGGGCCAGCTCGAGGGGGAGCGGCGACTCGAAGGCCATCGGGCGGCCGTCCGCCGGATGGACGAATCGGAGCTCACAGGCATGCAGGGCGAGCCGCGCGGCACCGTCGCCGCGCCGGCCGTACACCGGGTCTCCGACCACCGGGTGGGCGGTGTAGGCGAGGTGGACGCGGATCTGGTGGGTCCGGCCGGTGCGCAGCCTGACCTCCAGCTCGGTGGTCCGGGGGTGACGGGCCAGCACCCGGAAGTCGGTGACGGCGGCGCGGCCGCCGTCGACCACGGCCATCCGCTTGCGATCGCGGGGATCGCGTCCGATCGGCGCGTCGACGGTGGCGGTGGCCTCACTGAGCTCGCCGTGGACCAGCGCCCAGTAGACGCGGGCGAGGCTGCGCTCCTGGAGCTGGGCGGCGAGGTGACGGTGCGCCTGCTCCGACTTGGCGACCACCAGCAGACCTGAGGTGTCGCGATCGAGACGGTGCACGATCCCGGGTCGTTCCTCCCCGCCGAGCAGGGACCAGACCGCGCCGCGCTGGCGGAGCCCGTCGGCGAGCGTCCCGTGCGGATGCCCGGGAGCGGGGTGGACCACCAGGCCGGCCGGCTTGTCGATCACGCCCAGCCATTCGTCCTCGTACACGACGACCAGCTCCACCGCGGGGTCTGGCCCCGCCGGCGCGGGGGGAGTCGCAGGGGAGGTCGCGGGGGGAAGGCTCACGTCGACGCGATCGGCAGGGGCGATCCTCTGCCCGGGCCGGCCGGGCCGCAGGTTGACCCGCACCGCCCCGGCCGCGATCAGGGTCTGGGCGGCGTGCCGGGTGATGCCGCGCTCCCGCGCCAGCCAGAGGTCGAGGCGGACGGCGTCGTCGACCGCCGCCGGCATGCCCACTATCCCGCGGCCTGGCTGTCGTGGCGGATGCCGAGCTGGTACACCACCACCAGCATGCCACCCACGATCCCCATGTCGGCCACGTTGAAGATCTGGAACAGCCAGAAGTGGGTGTCGATGAAGTCCACCACGTAGCCCTGGACGAGGCGGTCGATGCCGTTCGAGATCGAGCCGCCGAGGATGCCGCCGAGGGCCAGCAGGCGCAGGAGCCCCCCACCCATGCTCGGGCCGTAGAGGAGGATGTAGACGATGACGATCGCCGCCACCACCAGGTAGAGGAAGTCGAACTGGGGGAAGAGGCCGAAGGCCGCCCCCGAGTTCTGGATGTAGTGGATGGTCACCGGTGACCCGGCGGGGACCTGGGTGTCGAGGACGACGTGGGTGCTGACCAGCCACTTGCTGAGGTGGTCGAGGGCGATGACCACGACAGCGGTGGTCAGCAATATGGCGTAGCGGCGCCGCGTGCTCCGCAGGCTGCGCACCCGGCCGCTGGGGGGCGGCGCGGTCTCCGGGTGGGTGGGGGCCGCGGGCCCCGGGTGGGCGGCGACCGGCTCCTCCCCCACCACCATGCTCGGCTCGGCCGGGTTGGATTGCCCGTCCGCCGTCCCGGTGGGCTCGGTCGGGGTCAACGGCTCACGCCCAGCCAGCAGGGCTCCCCGCCGAGATTCCCCGACCACTCACTGAGCACCTCCCCCCGGCCGAAGCTGATGGCGGTTGCCAGCACCTCGCCCATCAGGTGGTCGCGATGGGCATCGATCGCCCGGCGCAGCTCGCCGACCGCCTCCACCCGGAGCTGGATCCGGTCGTCGAGCGCCAGCCCCGCCTGCTTGCGGAGGTCGTTGACCTTGCGCGAGACGGAGCGGACCAGCCCCTCGAGGCGGAGCTCGTCGGTGATCGTGGTGTCGAGGGTGACGGTCTCGTGGTCGTCACCGGCCGGCTCGGCGTACCCGACGGCCTTGACGTTCAGCTCCTCCGCGAAGATCGCCTCCAGCTCGGCCGAGAGGCGTCCCCCGCGGACCGTCGCCTCGCGCAGGGGCTGGCGAACCCCGATGCCGGCCGTCTCGCGAGCGGCGAGGCCATCCTCGACCAGGCGGCGCAGCCGGGCCATCTCCTCCACCAGCGCGGGATCGCGCCAGGCCGGCGAGGCGGTCGGGTAGTCGGTGAGGTGCACCGAGTCGGGGTGCTCCGCCAGCGGGTTGCCGGCCTCGTGGCCGCTCAGGTTGCGGTAGATCCGCTCCGCCAGGAAGGGCATGAAGGGCGCCAGCAGGTGGGAGAGCACGCCCAATGAGGTGAAGAGCGTGGCGTAGGCGGCGCGCTTGTCGAAGTCGTTGTCGGAGTCGCCGACCGCGGCCGACTTCCAGAAGCGCCGCCGGGATCGGCGCACGTACCACTTCGAGAGGTCCTCGACGAACAGCTCGATGAGCCGGGTCGCGGCGGTGGCGTCGTAGGCGTCGAGAGCCGCCCGCACCCCGTCCACGCACTCCGCCAGGCGGGCGAGGCACCAGCGATCCAGCTCCGGGCGCTCGCCCACCGCCGGCGCCGGGTCGCCGGGGTCCCAGCCGTCGATCCGCGCGTACTCGCAGAAGAACTTGTAGGTGTTCCAGAGGGTGAGGACGAAACGGCGGACCACGTCCCGGATCAGCTCCGGCGACACCCGGTAATCGCTCCCCGGGGCCACCGCGCTGTAGAAGTACCAGCGGGTGGCGTCGGCCCCGAACTCGGCGAAGGTCTGGGTGGGGTCGACGATGTTGCCGACGTGCTTCGACATCTTGCGGCCGTCCCGGTCGAGGACCAGGCCGAGGCAGATGACGTTGCGATAGGACGGTTTGTCGAAGAGCAGGGTGCTCTCGGCGAGCAGGGAGAAGAACCAGCCCCGGGTCTGGTCCATCGCCTCGCAGATGAAGTCGGCGGGGTGGCGCTCCGCGAAACGCTCCCGGTTCTCGAACGGATAGTGGAGCTGGGCGAAGGGCATCGCCCCGCTGTCGTACCAGCCGTCGATCACGTCGGGGACGCGGCGCATGGCGGCTCCACAGCCCTCGCAGGTGAGGACGACCTCGTCGATGTGGGGCTTGTGCAGGTCGTCTTGGGGGGTGAGGCCCAGCTCGGCGGCGCTGCCGACGCAGCGGCGGGCGTCGCATCCCTCACAGACCCAGATCGGCAGCGGCGTGCCCCAGTAGCGGGTCCGCGAGAGGTTCCAGTCAACGAGGTTCTCCAGCCAGTTGCCCATCCGGCCGTCGCGGATGTGCTCGGGCTGCCAGTTGACGCTCCGGTTGTTCTCGATCAGCCGCTCCTTCACCGCCGTGGTCCGGATGAACCAGGAGGTGAGCGCGTAGTAGAGCAGCGGGGTGTCGCAGCGCCAGCAGAAGGGATAGGAGTGGCGCACCTGGCCCGACTTGTAGAGCCGGCCCTCCGCCTGGAGGTCGGCGATGATCCGCGGGTCGGCGTCCTTGACGAAGAGACCGCGATAGCGGGTCTGCCCCTCGAGGAAGCGCCCGTCGAGACCGACCACGTGGCGCACCGCGACACCCTCCCGCCGGCAGAGCTCCAGGTCGGCCTCGCCGTAGGCGGCCGCGGTGTGGACGATCCCGGTCCCCTCCTCCATCGACACCAGCCCGGGGGCCGCCAGCACCAGGAAGGCCCTGCCCTCGGGGAGCATGTCGGTGAAGAGCGGCTCGTAGGTGCGGCCGACCAGGTCGCTTCCGCGCAGCTCCCGGGTGACCGTGTAGTCACCGTCGAGGACCTCGAGGCGCGCCCGGGCCAGGATCAGGCGCTCCCCGCCCTGCTCGACCTCGACGTAGGCGGCGTCGGGGTGGACGGCGAGCGCGACGTTGCCGGGCAGGGTCCAGGGGGTGGTGGTCCAGGCGAGCAGCGAGACGTCGTCCCCCCCGGTGAGCCGGAACTTCACGTAGACGGAGGGGTCGGGCACGTCGTCCTGGTAGCCCTGGGAGAGCTCGTGGGAGGAGAGCGAGGTCTGGCACCGCGGGCAGTAGGGGGTCACCTTGTAGTCCTGGTAGAGCAGGTCGCGGTCCCAGAGCTGCTTGAGGCTCCACCAGACCGACTCGATGTAGGTGCCGTCGTAGGTCCGGTACGGATCGTCCATGTCGATCCAGAAGCCGAGCCGCTCCGTCATCGCTTCCCATTCGTCGATGTACTTGGCGACCGAGGCGCGGCAGAGGTCGTTGAAGCGGGCGACCCCGAACTCCTCGATCTGCTTCTTGCCGCTGATGTGGAGCGACCTCTCCACCTCCAGCTCGACCGGCAGCCCGTGGGTGTCCCAGCCGCCCTTCCGCTCCACCGAGTACCCGCACATCGACCGGTAGCGGGGGAAGAGGTCCTTGAAGGAGCGGGCCAGCACGTGGTGGATGCCGGGCTTGCCGTTGGCGGTGGGGGGACCCTCGTAGAAGACGTAGGGCTTCCCGTCCCGACGGAGCTCGAGGCTGCGCCGGAAGACGTCGTCCCGCTTCCAGAAGGCGAGGACGGCTCGCTCGGCCTCGGCGAGCTGAGCCCTGCTCTCGACGGCGGTGAAGCGTGCTGCGGCGGCCATTGTCGGGCAAGGATAACGATCAGCCCGGCGGCCCGACCCCCGCGGCCGGCCGCTCCCCGAAGATGACCCTGCCCAGCCGGACCATGGTCGCCCCCTCCGCGACCGCGATCTCGAAGTCGTCGCTCATCCCCATGGACAGCTCGGGCAGCTCGACTCCCAGCTCCCCCCGGAGGCGGTCGCGCAGCTCCCGCAGCCGGCGGAAGCAGTCCCGGGCGGTGGCGGGGTCACCGAAGGGGGCGATGGTCATCAGCCCGGCTAGGCTCAGACCGGGGTGACCGGTGAGCCCCCGCAGCAGCTCCGCGGCGCCCTCCGGCGGGACCCCGGTCCGGCCCGGGATGCCGGTGAAGTCCACCTCCAGGAGGCCCTGGATCGGCCCGCGCGCGGGGTCGCGGTGGCGGGCGAGGGCGGCTCCGACCCGTTGCGAATCCAGCGAGTGAACGGTGTCGAAGAGCTGGGCGGCGAGGGCCGCCTTGTTGCTCTGGAGATGCCCGATCAGGTGCCAGCGGACCCCGGGCGGGACGCCGGCATGCTTGAGGCGGGCCTCCTGGACCCGGTTCTCGCCCACCTCGGTGATCCCGGCGGCGATCGCCTCGGCGATCCGCGGCGGGGCCACCGTCTTGGTCACGGCGATCAGCCGCACCGCGGCGGGATCGCGGCCGGCAGCCTCGGCGGCCCGGGCGATCCGACGGCGGACGGCGTCGAGCCGCCCCGCGATCCGGCCGGCCGCAGGGGCCTCCATGCTCTCCGGCACGTCTGGCATGGTAGGCCGATGGACGAGCCGGTCGGGCCGCTCCCGCCATTGCCGCGGTCGCGACTCCGAGCCGCACTGCGGGCGCGCGTGGGAGGGCTGTCGGGTCACTTCTGGGTGATCTGGAGCGGCACCCTGATCAACCGGACGGCCACCTTTGTCCGCCCTTTCCTCGTCCTCTACCTGACCGGTCCCGAGCACCGGAGCCTGACCACGGCAGGCGCGGTGGTGAGCGTCGCGGGCTTCGGGTCGCTGGTCTCGCAACCCCTCGGCGGTTTCCTGGCCGACCGTTACGGGCGCCGCTGGACCCTGGCCGGCGGGATGATCGGCACGGCCGCCGCCGAGCTGCTGCTCGGCTACGCGCCCACCCTCGCGTTCACCTTCGGCGCGGCTGCCCTCCTCGGCATCCTCCTCGACCTCTACCGCCCGGCCGTCCAGGCGATGGTGGCGGACCTGGTCCCCCCTGGGGACCGGCCGCGCGCCTACGGGCTCCTCTTCTGGGCCATCAACCTCGGCTTCTCGATCGCCATGGTGGTCGGCGGGGTGCTCGCCCAGCGCGGCTTCATCTGGCTCTTCTGGGCCGACGCCCTGACCTGCGTCTGCTTCGGGCTGCTGGTGCTCCGCGCCCTCCCCGAGACCCGGCCTCGCCACGGCGCCACCCCAACTCGGGGATCGATCGGGGTGCTGTTGCACGACCGGGTGATGCTGGCAGTGGTCGGCCTGGCCCTGGTCTACGCCGTCGTCTACAGCCAGGCCACCGCCGGGCTCCCGCTGGCGATGCAGCAGGCCGGCTTCAAGCCCGCCGCGTACGGGATCACGGTGGCGGTGAACGGGATCGTCATCGTCTGCGTCCAGCCCCTGGTGCTGAACTGGCTGACCCGTCTCGAGCAGTCCCGGGTCATCGCCCTCGGCCAGCTCCTGGTGGGGGTGGGATTCGGTCTGACCCAGCTCGCCGTCACCCTGCCCGAGTACATGGCCACGGTGCTGGTCTGGACCCTCGGGGAGATCGCCACCGCCACCCTGATGAGCGCCCTGGTGGCCGAGCTCGCCCACCGCCAGATGCGCGGCCGTTACCAGGGGATGCTCGGCATGGCGTGGGGGGGCGGTGCCCTGATCGGGCCCTTCGCCGGAGCGTGGGTCCTGCAGAACGCGGGGGGCGCCTGGCTCTGGTCCGGGTGCGCGCTCTGCGGCGTGGCGGCAGCGGCCGGCCAGCTCCTGCTCGGACCGTCGGTCCGGCGCCGCCGAGCCCAGCTCGCTCAGGGCTGAGCCGGCACCTCCTCGTCCCGGGGTGACGGCGGCGACGCGGCGCGCTCGCTCAGAGCCGGGCCGCCACCCCCTCGACCCGGAAGAGCAGCTGGGTGCCGGTCTCCAGCAGCTGGCGAAGCGCCTCAGGCGTCGCCGCCCCCGCCGTCCCGAAACGTTCCAGGATCGCCGCCTCGGCGGCGGGGTCGATCTCGGCGGCGGTCATCCGGTGGACGGTCCCCTCGGCGGCCACCCCGGTGCCGGGGACGGTGAGGCGCACCCAGGGGTCGCGCTCCCAGCGGAGCGCCTTGACCGAGAAGGCGCTGGTCAGCAGGTGGACGATGCCCGGAGGCGCGACCGCGAAGCCCATGGTGACCGTGCCGGTGCGGGCGCCAGCGCGGGAGGTGACCAGCACCTCCTCGCGACCGCCGAGAGCTGCGAGGAGGTCGGCGGGGAGAGGGCGGGGCGCCGACGACGGGCTCGGTTCGGGCGATGGGGGCAGCGGCGGCGAGGGGTGGGGCGCCGGCGACGGGCTCGGGTCGGGCGACGGGCTCGGGTCGGCCGGCGGCGTGGGCTCCGGGGGCGGGATGGGCGGACCGGCCATGACCTACTTGCCGAGGTCGAGAGCCAGCTCCTCCTCTCCCTTCCCGGCCGCCCGGCTCCGCCGCGGGGGGCGCCGGGCCGGCGGCGGGTTGGTGAGGACGTCCTCGATCTCGGCCCGCATCTCGGCGACGTCCTTGAAGGAGCGGTAGACCGAGGCGAAGCGGACGTACGCGATCTCGTCGATCTCGCGCAGCCGCTCCATCACCATCTCCCCCACCAGCTGGGAGGGGACCTCGGAGAGATGCTCGCCGCGGAGATGGTTCTCCACCTCGTCGACCAGCGCCCCGAGGCGCTCGGGGGCGACGTCGCGCTTCTTGCTGGCGATCAGCAGCCCGCCGAGCAGCTTCTGGTGGCTGAACTCCTCGCGCCGGCCGTCCTTCTTGAGCACCCAGAGCGGGGTCGCCTCGATCCGCTCGTAGGTGGTGAACCGCTTGGCGCAGGAGAGGCACTCGCGGCGGCGCCGGACCCCGGTCTCGGTGTC
>DNAU01000261.1:8152-12814 GCA_003491925.1 Chloroflexota bacterium | reverse complement strand
CCACCTCCGCGATCGCGACGTCGAAGGTCCGGCGCACCCGGGCGACCAGGGAGCGGACCACCTGGCGTTTCTCCTTGAGCGAGCCGCTCTCCCGGGACCTGGAGGCGCAGGACGAGGGTTCCGATCACCATCCCGGGCAACCTAGCAGACCGGCGCGGGCAGTGACGTCTCCGGTCCCACGCGGAGCCGCGAAAGGGAGGAGGCGGCCGCTCCTCTGGGCGACCGCCTCACTCCTCGCCGCCGCCGCCGCCGGCCGGGCGGTGGCGGTCCTGACTATCCCCGGGCCAGGGCGGGGACGAACTGGGCGGCGTCCACCGTCCCCCAGCCGGTGGCGTCGCTGAACGAGCCGTCCGCCTGGAATCCGGGGACGGTCCTCAGGTCGCTGCTGCTCTCGCACTCGTCGTTGCTTTCGACGTCGGCGGCGATGCAGAAGGTGAAGGTGTTGTTGCCGCTGGTGATCGGCACGATGCCGTTGTCACCGCCGTGCTCGGCCAGCGCGTACAGCTCGGGGTTGATGTAGCCGAGGCTGTGCCCGGCCTCCTGGTCGGCGAGGGCCACGATCCCGGAGAAGAGCGGGCTGGCCTCGCTGGTGCCGCCCACGATGCTCCAGCCGCCCTGGAACTCGGTGCGCACCCCGCCGACGTAGTAGTAGGCGGTGGACTGGAAGAAGTCGACGGCGCCGTTGACCGCCGCGCTCATCGCGATGTCAGGGGTGCCCCGGGAGTTGCCGACCACGCTCGCCACCCCGTTCTGGAAGGCGGGCCGCGAGAAGACGGTCGAGAGCCCGCCCCCGCCGGCTCCCCAGGTGTAGGCCGGGCCCGGGATGCCGATGGTCGTGCTGGAGTCGTTCCAGACGCTGGCCGGGGCGATCTGCCCGCCGTAGGCGTTGAGGTGGAGCTGGGTCCCGCCGACCGCGGTCACCAGCGGATCGGAGGAGGGCCAGTCGATGGCCCGGGTGGCGTAGCAGCAGGTGCTGGTGGAGAGGTAGTCGGTTGACCCCTGGTCCCCACTCGCCGCCAGGACCGTGACCCCGTTGGCGGCCGCGTTGAAGTACGCGCTGCGCAGCCCGTAGATCTGCGCCGGGCTGGAGAAGGTCTGCTCGGTGGCCCCGAAGCTCTGGGTGATGACGTCACCGATGTGGTGGTCGACCACCCAGTTCTCGGCGGCGACGATGTCGGGGAAGCCCTGCAGCCCCTCGGTCTCCGAGGTGGGGGTCTCGACCAGCACGATGTTGGCGTCAGGCGCCATGGTGTGCGCCCACTCCACGTCGAGGCTCGTCTCGGTGCCCCAGCCGTAGCAGTCGCTGGCCCCGAAGGGGTCGTAGCCGCAGGAGGGCACCGGTCCCTCCGGCTGGACCACCTGGAACGAGGGCGGGGCCGGAAGCCCGAAGTCCTGGTCGAACCTGGCCAGGTCCTCGCGGATGGTCGGCGAGCCGAAGGCGTCCACGACGACGATGGTCTCCCCCTGGCCCTCGACACCCTGGGCGTAGAGCGGCTGGAGGTCGTACGCCCGCCGGACCTGGAACGGCTGGTAGCAGGCGATGTGGTAGGTCGCCTCGCAGTCGGCGGTGGTCGGCGGCGCGGCGAGGTTGCCCATTGACAGGATGTGTCCCTCCGAGGCCGGGATCATCCGGATCGCGGCCGCGGCCACCGGGACCGCGGCGGCCGTCCCTCCGCCCAGGATGGCGATGGCGCCCGTGGCCACCATCTGGGCAAGCGCGGAAGCTCGCGATGCTCTCATTCCTCTCTCCTTCCTCCGATCCCTCCGCGCCCGCCGCCTCCGGCGGCCGCCCACCCGCCCAACCTATCAGGCTTTTCCGCGCTTGGAAAGATGCGCGGGCACCGCTGTGGGCGCCGCTGTGCGCGTGCCGCGGTCGCGGGCTCCGTCTACAGGACGCGGAGCAGCTTCTGGCGCAGGGCCTCGAGGCTCTCGAAATCCCCGATCGATGGCCGGGCGGGCGTCTTGCCGGGGAACTTGAGGTGCTGGACCGCCTCCGCCAGCAGCTCGATCTCCTCCTCGCTGAGGCGCACCGAGCGCAGGTTGTGCGTCGGCGCCGCCGGCACCGGGTGGACCGGAGGCTCGGGGAGGGCGGGCTCGACCGGGGCGGCCTCGTCGGTGCTGCGGAACAGCTCGTCCGAGCCCCGCAGCTGGGCGCGACGGAAGCCCGGCATCACGGGCGCCCTGCCCGTGCCCCGGATCGTGCCGGTGCCGCCTCCTCCTTGGCGGCGGGTTGCTCGGCGCCGCGCGCCATCACGGTGCGGGCGAGGCTGCGGTAGGCCCTGGCGCCGGGCGACTCGGGGGCGTACTGAAGGATGGAGAGCCCGGCCAGGGGGGTCTCGGCGAAGCGGATCGACGCGTCGACCCGGACGTCGAAGACCTGGTCGCCGTAGCGCTCCTTGACCAGCTCGAGGACCTCCTGGCTGTGCAGGGTGCGCGGCTTGTAGATGGTGGGGAGGATGCCGGCGATGGTGAGCTGCGGGTTGAGCTTTGCCCGGACCCGGTCGATGGTCCGCTGGAGCTGCTGCATCCCCTTCATCCCGAAGTACTCGCACTGGAGCGGGATGATCACCTCGGTGGCGACGACGAGGGCGTTGACGCAGAGCAGGCCAAGCGAGGGTGGGCAGTCGATGACCGCGAAGTCGAACTCGGGCAGCAGCGGGGTCAGCTTCTCCTGAAGCACCGACTCGCGGCCGAACTCGGTGACCAGCTGGAGCTCCGCGCCGGAGAGCTCGATGTTGGCGGGGAGGAAGTCGAGCCCGATCGGCTCGGAGCGGAGCCGGGCCTCGGCCGCGGTGGTGGACGGCTCGGTGAGGATGTTGTAGACGGTCACCTCGAGCTCGTCGGGCCGGCGGACCCCCATGTTGATGGTCAGGTGGCCCTGGGGGTCGAGATCCACGGCGAGCACCCGGGCTCCGGCCTCGGCGAGCGCGGCGGCCAGGTTGACGGCGGTGGTGGTCTTGCCGACGCCGCCCTTCTGGTTGGCGATGGCTATGACCCGGCTCACAGAGGGACCTGGGCAGCGGGGGTAGAAAATGCTGTCGAACAGATGCGCCGCACTGAGCCGGTATCATAGCGGACCCTGCACGTTGCCAAAGCCGATCTCGGCGGCGGGCTGAGCGATCGGATTACCAAGCTGAGGGAGTCGTACGTGACGGAAGCCGAACGTGTCAAGCCGCGCAGCCTGTATGTCGAAGAGGCGATTCAGGCAGCGCTGGAGAGCCGGTGGCAGGATGCCGTCGCCATCAATCGGGCCCTCATCGATCGCCATGGTGGTGACGACGAGACCTACAACCGGATCGGCAAGGCGCTGACCGAGCTCGGCGAGCACCAGCCGGCTCTGGACGCCTACTCGCAGGCGCTCCAGCTCAACCCGTTGAACGTCATCGCCCAGAAGAACGTCCGCAAGCTCCAGCTGCTCCTCGACAGCCGGGCCAAGCTGGGCGGCGCCAAGGGCGCCATCGATGTCGACCTCTTCGCCGAGGAGCCGGGTAAGAGCGCGCTCACCGTGCTCAACCCGCCGCGCTCGGGGGTGATCGCGGTGGTGGCACCCGGCGACGTCGTCGAGCTCCACCTCCAGGACGGCGGTCTCCAGGCTCAGACCGCCCGTGGTGTCGTGCTCGGCGACGTCGACAGCAAGATCGCCCGGCGGCTGGTGCCCCTGATGGGGAACGGCAACCGCTACACCGCGGTCGTCGCAAGGGTCGACGAGAGCCAGATCGAGATCATCATCCGCGAGGCCTTCCAGTCCGCCGAAAACGCCCGCAAGTCGTCCTTCCCGGTTAGCCGCCAGAAGCGCGAGGAGTTCCGCCCTTACGCCAAGGATTCCCTGCTCGCCCAGCGCGGCATCGACGAGGCCGACCTCGGGGACGCCGACGACGATGACGACGAGGTGGCCGCGACCCCGGAGCCAGGGGAGGAGCTGGAGCCGCTGGCCGCCGCCGAGGAGTACGAGGAGCCCGCGCCGCTCGAGGACGTCGAGGAGGAGGACGACACCGACGAGGACGTGCGCCCGGAGGACCAGTACTGAGGAGGGCCACCGAGACCTCACCGCACGGGCCGTGCTCGACCGGTGGGTCCGACGCTGGCACAATCCTCGTCAGCACACATGCCGCCCACCGCCAGCCGGTCGCCCTGGCCCCTTGTCGGTCGGCACGAGGAGCTGGCCCTGCTCGCTCGAGAGCTGGAGCGTCCCGCCTCGTGCGGCGTCATCATCGCGGGCGCCTCCGGGGTCGGCAAGACCCGGCTCCGCGCCGAGGCTCTGACCCGGCTCCGCCGCGACGGCTGGCTGGTCAGGGAGGTCACCGCCACCCGGGCCGCGGCGACCATCCCCTTCGGCCCGCTCGCGCCGCTGCTCCCGGAGGCCCTCTCGATGAGCCCTCTCGACGTCCTCCGTCACAGCGTGCGGGGGCTGCGCCAGGAGCGCGGGAGTGGGCGGATGGTGGTCTCCGTCGATGACGCGCAGCTCCTCGACGCCGCGTCCGCCGCGCTCCTCCACCAGCTGGCGAGCACCCAGACGGCATCGCTCCTGCTCACCGCCCGCTCCGGCGAGCCGCTGCCCGACTCGATCATGGGGCTCCGCAAGGAGGGGGCGATCGGCTGGATCGAGCTCCAGCCCCTCTCCCGCACCGAGGTGGAGGCGCTGCTCGGCCAGGTGCTCGACGG
>DNAU01000261.1:0-8071 GCA_003491925.1 Chloroflexota bacterium | reverse complement strand
GAGCTGGTCGAGATCGGGCTCGAATCCGGCGCCCTGGCGGAGCGGGACGGTCTCTGGCGGTGGGAGGGGGAGCCGGTGGCGGCCGGGGGCCCGCTCGAGGCCATCGAGCAGCGTCTCCGGCCCCTCTCGCGGCCCCAGCGCGAGGCGGCCGAGGCGCTGGCCCTCGCTGAGCCGCTCCCGCTCGACGTGCTGGAGCGTCTGGTGGTACCGGCCGTGATCCGGGACCTCGAGGCGGCGGGCGTGATCACCACCACCACGGTAAACGAGAAGTACCACCGGCGCTGGCAGGTGAGGCTCGCCCATCCGCTCTACGCCGAGGCGCTGCGGGGGGGGCTGACCCCGCTGCGCAGGCGCGAGCTGCTGGGGCGCCTCGGCGACGCCCTCGAGGCGACCCCCCTGCGGCGCGGGGACGACCCCAGCCGGCTGGCCATGATCAGGCTCGAAGCCGGCCAGCGGGTCAATGCCGACGCCGCCCTCGCGGCGGCCCGCTGGATGCTGGGCTCGGGGCGCTTCGACACCGCGGAGGCACTGGCGCAGGCGGCGGTCGACGCGGGCGGCGGCTTCCCCGCCGAGATCGTCCTCTCCCGGGCCATGACTGGGTTGCGCCGGCCGCTGGAGGCCCAGGCGGTCCTCGACGCCGCCCAACCCGAGGGGGCCGAGCAGCGGGCCGAGCTGTCCCTCACCAGCGCCCAGAACCTCCAGTTCGGCCTGGGCCGCGGCGAGCGCGCCCTCGCCGTCCTCCGGGATGCGGCCGCCGGCATCCCCGAAGGCCCCGCCGGTCACGAGCTGGCGGTGACCCGCGCCCTCTTCGAGTTCTCGGCCGGCCGCCCCGAGGCCGCCGTGGAGCTGAGCACGGCGGTGGTCGAGAACGTGGACGCGGCGCTCCCGGTGAGGATCGGCGCCATCGGCATCCTCGGCCTGGCCCTCGCCTTCTCAGGCCGGCCGCTGCAGGCGATCACCGCCCTGGACTCCGGCATGGAGCTGCTCCGGGACAGTCCCGAGCTGCTCTCAACCCGTTCCAACCTGCTCATCGGGAGGTGGAACGCCCTCTGGTTCGCGGGGCTCGTCCCCGAGGCGCAGCGGCTGGCCGAGGAGATCCACGACCGGCTGGTCGAGGCCAGCCTGGAGCCGCTGCGCGGCTACTGGACCGGGCTGGTGGGCTGGGCCGCGCTGCTGACCGGGAGGACCAGGACGGCCAGGGCGTGGCTCGAGGAGGGCACCGCCATCTGCACTCGTTACATGGCCGGCGGTGGCCAGCTGGCGGCCCTCGAGGGAGCGCTGGCCCAGGCCCACTGCCTCCGCGGCGACCTGCAGCGTGCCGGAACGGCTCTCGCCGCCGCGCGCGCCGCGGTCGTCGCCCCGCCGAGCGAGCTGCCCTGGGTCGAGCTCAGTGAGGCCTGGGTCCTCTGGGCCCGCGACGACGCCACCGCAGCGGCTCCCGCCGCGCTCCGTGCCGCTGACGGCTGGCGCCGGGCCGGCTTCCGCCCGCTCGAGGCGTGGGCGCTCCACGATGCCGCCCGCCTCGGTGATCCCTCCGGGGATGAGCGGCTGCGCAGCCTCGCTGGCGAGTGCGAGGGGGAGCTCGTCCCCGCTCTCGCGGCTCACGTGCAGGCCCTGGTCGAGGCCGACGCCACGGGCCTGGAGCGCGCCTCGGTCGAGTTCGAGCGGATCGGTCTGATCCTCTTCGCGGCCGAGGCGGCGGCGGAGGCGGCCGACGCCCACCGCCGGGCCGGGGTGCCGAACCGGGCCCGGGTCCCGATGCTGCGCAGTGCGGCGCTGGCGGCGGACTGCGAGGGGAGCCGATCCCCGGCACTCGGCCGCATCTCCACCCGCGGCACCCTCACCGACCGCGAGCTCCAGGTGGCCCGGATGGCGTCCGGGGGCGCGAGCAGCGCCGACGTCGCCGCCCGCCTCGGGCTGTCGGTGCGCACCGTCGAGAACCATCTCCAGCAGGCCTACTCCAAGCTGGGCGTCAGCTCGCGGGCCCAGCTCGCCGCCATCCTGGGCACGATCCCGGAATCGGACCGGCAGCCTGACCTGAGTACTGAATCCGTCCACTGAGTACCCGCAGGGGGCCGCGGCTCGCGGCTGGGTACCCGGGTACTCATGACTCCGGCGGCGGCGATCCCTACCCTGGCGATCATGGACCGGGAGACGGCCCTGGCGACGCTCACCCCGGCCTACGCGGAGGCGCTGCGCCTGCGCGACCAGGGTGCCGACAACGCCGCCATCGCCGCCCGGCTGGATCTGCCGCTGGAGGCGGTGCCCAACCTGCTGGAGCTGGCGCAGGCCAAGCTCGACACCCTGCTGGTCTTGCCCGCCGGGGAGGTCGATTGAATGTCGGGGGATGACGCCGGAGCCGCTCCGAGAGGGGGAGGGATGCTCCGAGAGCGAGAGGGGATGCCCCACCGCGGGTGGGGGTCGTGCTGACGGAGACCGCGCCGGCCGGGGGGGCCGGCGCGCCGTGCGCAATGCGTCCATGCGTGACATCACGCCAAGAGACCTGGAGGTAACCCTATGGCAGACCTGTGGAACAACGCGCTGGTGGACCCGCCCTTCGCCAGCAATCCGCCGCTCAAGGTGAACGTCCCGGCCAAGACCTACGGGCTGGTGGTCGGGATCCTGGCGGCGATCGGGGCCATCCTCTCTCTCTTCGTCATGATCGGCGCCTTCACCGTCTCGTCGGCGCTGTCCAGCTTCGAGTCCGCGGCCAACGCCGAGTGCAACGCCGTCCACGGCGTCGACTGCTCGCTGTACTCGACCACCGGCTCGGCGATCGCCGGGATCGGCGCGCTGATCGTGCTCGCCGCCATGTGCGTCGGCGCGTGGGGCGGCTTCCAGATGTACCAGGGGATCCGCCGCGGCAAGGCCCTCATGGTCTACGGCCTGGTGGGCGCGGCCTTCGGCTGGCTGATCTACGCGATCCTCTGGGGCTTCGGGATCGGCATCACCTACTTCATCGTCGACCTGATCATCTACGCGATCATCTACTACTTCCTGGTGATCAGCAGGTTCCCCGACGAGGCGCCGCTGGTGGCCTCCGCCGCTCCCGCCGGCTACCCGCCCTACGGGCCTCCGCCGAACTACCCGCAGCCCCCCCAGGGGCCGTACCCGCCCCAGGGACAGGGACCCTACCCGCCGCAGGGCCCACCTCAGAGCTGAATCAATCTCAACCTCAACCCCCAGGTCGGGAGGGCCGAGGCCGGCAGCGGTCCCGGCCCTCCTCCGGGGTCGCTCGGACCGTGTGGGCGCGGTGCGGTGGTCCGCTCAGCCCGGTTGGGTGCCGAGCCATGGGTCGCCGGTCGAGCCAGAGCCGGCCAGCCTCAGTCCGACCAGCGGGCCGACCCGCCGGCGGTCCGCCAGGCCCAGGACATGTAGGGGGCGTTGTGGGCGACCCCCGGGCGGCCGGCGGAGTCGACGACGATGATCCCGCCCAGCCCGTTCACCCTCGCCTCCAGCTCCTCGATGAGCCGGTCGGCGGCGGTCTGCGCGTCCATCCCGCCGGCCAGCAGCTCGACCGCCCGCCGGCACCCCACCAGGCGGACGAAGTCCTCGCCGTGCCCGGTGGCGCAGGCCGCCCCGGCGAGGTCGGCGTAGAAGCCGGCGCCGCAGAGCGCGCTGTCGCCCACTCGCCCGGGCAGCTTGCCCGCCGTGCCGCCGGTGGAGACGGCCACCGCGAGTGCCCCCCGGTCGTCGCGGCAGACCGCCCCGACCGTGCCTCCCAGGGAGCCGTCCTGCCGCCGGGCGGCGCCCGCCAGCCGAGCCGGATCGATCGGAGCGAGGCCGCAGTCGATCCCGAACCGCGAGGCCCCGGCGCCGCTCAGCAGCACGTGGCGGCCGTCCTCCATCACCGCGCGGGCCAGCTCCACCGGGTTGGCGAAGTCGATGACCCCGGCCACCGCGCCGGTGCGCAGCCCCGCGGCCACCATCACCGCGGCGTCCAGCTCCACCCCGCCGGTCGCGGTGAGCACGGCGCCGGTCCCCGCGTTGAACAGCGGGTCGTCCTCCAGGACCCGGACCGCCGCCACCGCCGCGTCCAGCGCCCCGCCGCCGGCGGCGTCGAAGCCCGCGCCCAGGGCACGCTCCAGGGCGGCGTCGATCTCGGCGCGCCGGGCCCTCCGGTCGAGCCGGCCGGCGCCCCCGTGGACGGCCAGGGTTGGCATCCTGCGCATTCTCTTCCGGTGAGCGGAGGCGGTGGCGCGTTCACCGCATAGACTTCGCGCCATATGAGCGCGCTGCAGAGTCCGGCGCGGGGCCGTGCCGGCGGCTTCGCAGATTGGGTCGGCGCGGCGGCGCAGCGCCGGCGTGCCGTCACCGAGGCCTTCGTCGACACCTTCGCCTCCTGGGGGTACGAGTACCTGGCGACCCCCCTGGTCGAGCCGCTCGAGACCGTGGCCGCCGGGGTCGGTGGGGGTCTGCAGACCCAGCTCTTCCGGTTCATGGACGCGGACGGCAGCCTGCTCGCCCTGGTGGGGGAGCGCACCGTGAGCGTCGCCCGGGTGGTCGCCACCCAGCTCCAGGGGTCACCGTCGCCGCTCCGCCTCTGCTACGCCGGGCCGGTGCTCTTCAACCGCGCGCCGCTCGGGGGCCGCCGCCGCGAGGCGATGCAGGCGGGCTGCGAGCTCATCGGGCATCCCGGCCTGGCCGCCGACGCCGAGTGCATCGCGGTCGCCGCCGCCGCGCTGGAGAGGGCCGGGATCGCCGGCGTCCAGATCGACGTCGGACACGCCGACTTCGTCCCCTCGCTGCTCGACTCCGCCAACCTCGATGCCGCCTCCCGGGCGCGAGTGGCCGCGGCGCTCCACCAGCGGGACCTGGTGGCGGTCGAGGAGGCGCTCCGTGGGACCGAGGCGGGCGACGCCGAGCGCGAGCTGCTGCTCGCCTTCCCCACCCTCCGGGGGGGCCGGGAGATCCTCGACACGGCCGGCGCGCGGATCACCGGCCCGCGGCCGCGCCGCGTCCTCGCCGACCTGGCCGAGCTCTGGACGGTCCTCGACCGGCACGGCATCACCGCCAGCGTGCACCTCGACCTGGGGGCGGTGCGCGACTGGGACTACTACACCGGTCCGACCTTCGAGCTGTTCAGCGCCGACCTCGGCTGGCCGCTCGGCACCGGCGGGCGGTACGACCGGCTGCTGGAGGCCTTCGGCGCCGGCGCGCCCGCCACCGGATTCGTCCTCCACGTGGACCGCTGCTGCGACGCGCTGCTGCGCGGCACCGGCGAGAACGGCGGGGCCTCGGTGCTGCGCCTCGGCTACGCCCCGGAGCAGGCGCGGGAGGCCGTCGTGGTGGCCTCCCGGCTCCGCGGGGCCGGCCTCGCCGTGGCGCTCGACCTGGAGGCTTCCGTCCAGCGACCCGGCGAGCTGCTGGGCGACGGGCGGGCCCACCTCGACGGCGGGGGTCTCCGCTGGCGGCTCCGGGATCGCGAGGGCGGTGGGCTGGACGCCCTCCTGGCCGCCTGCGTCGAGGACGCTCGGTGAAGGGCGGCCCGCGGATCGCGCTGCTCATCCGGGCCCCCTTCGAGGACGCTGCGTGAACGGCGGGCTGCGGATCGCGCTCCCCGCCGGGGCCCTCTTCGAGGACGCCTGCCGCCTGCTCGTGGCCGCGGGCGTCGCCGAGATCGACCCGGCCCGGCTGGACCGCCAGCTCAGCCTGGTGACCCGGTTGGCGACCGTCGTCAAGGTGCGGCCGACCGACGTGCCCGTCTACGTGGAGATGGGCGCCTGCGACGCCGGCATCGTCGGCAAGGACATCCTCTGGGAGTCGCCGCGCGACTGCTACGAGCTGGTCGACCTCCGCTTCGGCGCCTGCCGGCTGGTGCTGGCCGCGCCGGAGGGCTCGCCGCTCACCCGGGGCAGCTTCCCGCGCTCGCTCCGGGCCGCCACCAAGTACCCGGTGGCCGCGCGCCGTTACTTCGACTCGGTGGGGCTCGCGGTGGAGCTGATCAAGCTCCACGGGTCGGTGGAGCTGGCCCCGGCCATGGGCCTCGCCGACTGCGTCGTCGACATCACCGCCACCGGCCGGACGCTCACCGCCAACCACCTCGTGGAGGTGGCCGAGGCTGGCCGTTCCACCGCTCGTCTGATCTCCAACCAGGCCTCGCTCAAGACCCGCAGCGGGGCGGTCAACCAGCTCGCGGCGGCGCTCCGCCGCACCGTGACGGATGGGGAGGTCAGCTCGGGATCCCCGCCCTCCGCCGGGAGAGGTCGGAGCGCGCCGTGACCCTGCAGCTCCGATCCCCGTCCCCCGAGGAGTGGCGTGCCCAGGTGCGCGCCGAGCGGCGGAGCGCGGATCCGGTCCTCGACGCCGAGACGGCCGGCCCGCTGGGCGCGTGGTTCGAGCTCCCCGTGACCGCCAACCGGGTGGTCCGCACCATCCTCGAGGACGTCGCCCGCGAGGGTGACCCGGCGGTGCGGCGCTGGACCCTGAGGCTCGACCGGGTCGATGTCGCGGAGACGCGGGTCCCCGCCGAGGCCCTGGGTCGCGCCTGGGAGGAGATCGACCCGGCCACCCGCGATGCGATCGCCGGCGCCGCCGCCCGCATCCGGGCCATCCACGAGCCGCAGCGGGAGACCGCCATCCGGGGCACCGTCAGCGCCCACCTCCGGCCTCTGCCGCTGCGCCGGGTCGGCTGCTACGTGCCCGGCGGCCGGGCCGCCTACCCGAGCACGGTGCTGATGAACGTGATCCCCGCCCAGATCGCCGGGGTTGCGGAGATCGCGCTGGTCTCGCCACCCGGGGCGGGCGGCTCGGTCCACCCGCTGGTCCTCGCCAGCGCGCATCACCTCGGGGTGAGCGAGGTCCACGCCGCCGGCGGCGCCCAGGCGATCGCCGCTCTCGGCTACGGCACCGAGGCCATCGCTCGGGTGGACAAGATCACGGGGCCGGGGAACCTCTTCGTCACCCTGGCCAAGCGCCAGGTCTTCGGCGAGGTCGGGATCGATGGCGTGGCCGGGCCGAGCGAGATCGTGGTGATCGCCTCCGCGGGCGCCGATCCCCGGCTGGTGGCCGCCGACCTCGTCTCCCAGCTCGAGCACGACCCGCTGGCCTGGGCCGTCTGCCTCACCGATTCGCCCGCCCTGGCCGGCGCCGTGGGGGAGGCCTTCTCCACCGAGGCGGGGGCGGCGGCGCGTGGCGGGATCATCGCCGCGGCAGCCGGGCGCCACGGGGCGGTGATCGTGACCGAGACCCTGGAGGCGGCGGTGCGGCTGGCCGACGAGTTCGCCGCCGAGCACCTCTCCCTCCAGGGTGAGGCTGCCGAGGCGCTCCGTGACCGCCGCCACACCGCGTCCGCGGTCTTCGTGGGTCCGCGATCCCCGGTGTCGATGGGCGACTACGTCGCCGGTCCCAACCACACCCTTCCCACCGGCGGTGCCGCCCGCCATCGCGGGCCGCTCTCGGTGATGGACTTCCAGCGCTGGCAATCGGTGGTGGAGCTCTCGGCGGCGGAGTTCGACAGCCTGGCCCCGGTCGCCTGCGCCCTCGCCGAAGCCGAGGGGCTGCGCGGCCACGAGCGGGCGATCCGGCTCAGGATGGAGGATGGTGACCGATGAGTGAGGGCCCTTCCGAAGCGGCGCCGCGCCGGATCGCAACCGAGGAGCGGGTCACCAGGGAGACGCGGATCCAGGTCGAGGTCGACCTCGACGGCGGGGGCAGCCCCGACATCGAGGTCTCGCTGCCCTTCTTCCGTCACATGCTGGAATGCTTCGTCAAGTACAGCGGCATGGATGTCCGCCTCCACGGCTCCGGCGACATCGATGTCGACGCCCACCACCTGGTCGAGGACTGCGGGCTCGCGCTGGGCGCTGCGATCAGCCGCGCGCTCGGCGACCGCGCCGGCATCCGGCGCTTCGGTCACGCCTATGCACCCCTCGACGAGTCCCTGGTCCGCTGCGCGCTCGACTACTCCAACCGGGCCCACCTGGAGTGGGAGATGAAGGCGCTCACCGGCCGGATCAACGACTTCGACGTCAGCGTCCTCCACGAGTTCGTACAGGCTCTGTCCCAATCGGCAGGGATCAGCATCCACGTCGACCTGATCCGGGGCACCAACCTGCACCACGTCGCCGAG
>DNAU01000227.1 GCA_003491925.1 Chloroflexota bacterium | reverse complement strand
GGCGCGCAGGGTGATGTCGCCCAGGTTGCCGATGGGCGTGGCCACAACGACGAGCCCGCGCGGAGGCGCCTCGCCGGCGCCCGGCTCAGGCGTGGCGGCTCCCGGCCAGGGCAGAGACGAGCCCCGCGGCACGTCCCCGAGTGGCGCTTCGGGTCGCGACGCACGGCACCGCAGGTCCGGTGATGTCGACCGGGAGGATGGACGCCGGGCAGAGGAGGCCCACGGTGGCGAGGCTGGGCATGCCGCCTCAGTGCCCCCAGTCGCGGGGGTAGCGGAAGTCGCGGTCGATGGTCCGGTTGGAGAGCTTGGCGATGAGCGGCGGACGGCGCTTGTACTGGCTGTCCCGCACCCGCCGCCGGATCTGGTCCACGAAGCCGTCCGCGAAGCCGAGGGCGCGGAGCTCGGCCCGGGTGCGCCGCTCGTCGACCATATGGTGGAGGAGCAGGTCGACCGCCGCGTACTCGAAGCCCAATTCGTCCTCGTCCGACTGGCCCTCCCAGAGGTCGGCAGATGGCGCCTTCTCGATCACCGCCGCCGGCAGTCCCAGGTGGCGGGCCAGGGCGAACACCTGGGTCTTGTAGAGGTCGCCCAGCGGGTTGAGAGCGTGGGCCATGTCACCGTGGATGGTGCCGTAGCCGAGCAGGAGCTCGGTCTTGTTGGAGGTGCCGACCACCAGGGCGCCGCGGGCCAGGGAGATGTCGTAGAGGATCGACATCCGCTCGCGGGCCATCTTGTTGCCGCGCCGGTTTCGATCGGTGTCGGGGCTGGCCGCGAAATAGGCGTCGATCTGGGGGGAGATGTCCACCACCAGGGGGGTGGCCCCGAGCTGGGCGGCGACCAGTCGCGCGTCGCGCTCCGAGGCGGGGCTGCTGGCCCGGTACGGCATGATCACCGGGATCGCGTTCTCGGGGCCCAGGGCGCGGCACACGAGAGCCAGGGTGAGCGCGGAGTCGATCCCTCCGGAGAGACCGACCACGCCCCGCTCGAAACCGACCTTGCGCACCTCCTCGCGGACGAAGCCGGTGAGGATCTCGGTCACCAGGGGTGCGTCCACCTCGAGGGCCGCCGGCGAGGCGGTCCCGTCCGGGCGCGCCGACGTCTCAGTCACGGTCGCGGCGGCGCAGCCGGTGGGCCTCGGCGTCGACGATGTCGTGGCGCTCGTCGCGCAGCATGGGGTTGGCGATCCGGGCGCGGCGGAGGGCCCCGAGATCCAGGCGGTGGAGCGGCATCGCCTCCTCGCGCCCGGCGGGCTCCCCGTCCAGGTGACCCTCGGGGTCGACCACGCGTGACCCGCCCCAGAAGTTCACGCCGTCCTCGTAGCCGACCCGATTGCAATAGGCAAGGTAGGTGGTGAAGAGCTGGGCATAGGTGCGGGTGATCACGTCGTAGCTCTGCGCCGTGCCCAGCGCCGAACCGCTCCCCACTCCCCGACCCGGTGAGGCCGACGGGCAGACGATCAGGTCCACGCCGTCGCGGGCCAGCAGGTAGGCGGAGCTCGGGTGCCAGAGGTCCTCGCAGATCAGGATCCCGACCCGCCACGGGCGGGACGGCGCGGCTGACCTGAGCGGCGCCTCGAAGGCCCGGAAGCGGCTCCCCGCCGCCAGGTCGCGGGCCTCGTCGAAGAGCCCGTAGGTGGGCAGGTACACCTTGCGGTGGACATGGACGATGGCGCCGCCGGCGAGGTAGACGGCCGCGTTGTGAAAGCGGTGGTCGTCGCTCTCCACGATGCAGCCCACCACCGCGTCGACGTCGCGCGAGGCGTCGGCGAGCGCGGCCAGCTCGGGGCCGTCCAGGCGCACGGCGCTGTCGGTGACCAGGTCCTTGAGGAAGTACCCGGTGAGCGAGAGCTCGGGGAACACCACCAGGTCGGCACCCTGGCCGGCGGCCTCGCCGAGCAGCTCCAGGTGACGGGCGAGGTTGGCTCGGAGGTCGCCCAGCCGCGGGGCCAGCTGGGCCAGCGCGACCACGATGGCGGTGCGCGGCCCCTCGGGGGCCGCGCCCGGCTCCGCCGCCGGCTCGGGGAGGATGCCCGACGCCCCGGCGGCGGACTCGGCAGTGGTCACCATGGGGTGGATTCTCCGCCATCCGCGCTGCCGCCAACGAATCCCGCGACCCGGGCGGCGACCGCCGACACCGGCTCGCGCGCCACCGCGGCCGGCGGCAGCGCCTCCAGGAAGCGTCGCGCGTAGTCGCGGCTCTGGAGCCGCGAGTCGGCGATGACGACGACCCCCCGGTCGGTGCCCGAGCGGATCAGGCGGCCGAAACCCTGGCGCAGCCGGATCACCGCCTCGGGGAGCACGTACTCCCCGAAGGGATCGTGCAGCCCGGCGGTGCGCGCGCGGACCAGGGGGTCGGTGGGCACTGCGAAGGGCAGCTTGGCGATCAGCACGCATTGGAGGGCGTCGCCGGGGACGTCGATCCCCTCCCAGAAGGTGCCGGTCCCGAGCAGGAGGGTGCGCGGGTTCTCCACGAACGAGGTCAGCAGCTGGCGGCGGGTGCCGTCCAACCCCTGGCCGAGCACGGAGATCTGGCTGCCCGCGAGGCGCCGGCCGGCCAGGTCGCGGATGCGGCGCAGCGCCCCGTAGCCGGTGAACAGGCCGAGGGTCCGGCCTCCCAGCCTCCTGGCGATCTCGGCGGTGATGGAGGCCAGCGCCTGCTCGTACTCGGGGGCGTCGTACGGCGGGATGTCGGTGACCAGGACGCAGAGCGCCTGGCTGAGGTAGTCGAAGGGCGACGCGAGCGCCAGCTCCTCGGTGCGGCCCCCCAACCCGAGCCGCTCCCGGATGAACCCGAAATCCCCGGCGATGGCCAGGGTCGCCGAGGTCAGCACCACCGTCCGGGCCGCATCCAGGATCCCGGCGCCGAGCTCGGCGCCCGCGGCCACCGGCGCGTCGCGCAGCTCGGCCTGCTCGGCGCGCAGCTCCAGCCAGGCGACGTGGCCCTCCCGCCGGTGGAGGAGCACCTCGTCGACGGCGGCCGCCGCTCCCTCCAGGGCCGAGGCCACCAGGGCGAGCTCCTCCTCACTCCGCTCCGGCTGGGGGAGCAGGTCGGCCTCGAAGGAGGCCGGCCCGGCGGCGCGGAGGGCCTCGGCGGCGCGACCGAGCACGGCGACGGCGTGGTGGGCGTTGCGCACCAGGGGCTGCAGCCGGGGTTCGGCGAGCAGATCGTCGGTGACGCTCAGGCTGCCGGTCGGGGCACCCCCTCCCCCGCCGAGGCGCTCCGCCAGCAGCCCCTTGGTCTCCCCGAAGAGCCCGTTGGCGGCGTCGCGGCAGGCGTCGAGCGCGGCGGCGAGGCTCGGATCGACCACCCCGGGAAGGCGATCGATCGGCCGGACGACGTCGGCGGCGCGCAGCCGGTGGCCGCGCGCCTGGGTCGCCGACTCCTCGAGGTGGTGGGCCTCGTCGACGACCAGGGCGCCGTAGTCCCCGAGCAGGCGCCCCTCGGCGGGCTCGTCGCTCAGGAGCAGGGCGTGGTTGGTCACCACCAGCTCGGCGGTGGCAGCCAGCCGGCGGGCGCTGACCAGGTGGCAGGCGCCGCTCCGCCAGTTGGCGCAGACGCTCCCCAGGCAGTCGTCCGAGGTCGACTCCACCGCCCGCCAGAGGTCCCGCTCGGTGCTGCCCAGGTGCAGCTCCGCCCGATCGCCGGTATGGGTGAGGTCGAGCCAGCGGAGCAGCTTCAGCTTGAAGCGGATGACCTCGAGGTCGGGCCCGCGCGGACCGAGGTCACCCCGGCGGAGATGGCGCTGGAACCGGCGCAGGCTGATGTAGTGGCTGCGGCCCTTGAGCATCGCCCCGCCCAGGGGGCGGGGCAGGTTGGCCTGGAGCGCCGGGAGGTCCCGCTGGACGAGCTGCTCCTGGAGGGTGATGGTGTGGGTGGCGACCACGGCGCGACCGCCGCCCCGCTCGGCCCAGAGCGCGAGCGGCGCCAGGTAGGCGAGGGTCTTGCCCACCCCCGTGCCCGCCTCGACCAGGAGGCGTCCGCCCCGGTCCAGGCTCTGGGCCACGGCCCGCGCCATCTGCTCCTGGGCCTCCCGGTACTCGTAGCCGGGACGCTCGGCGAGGCGCCCACCCGGCCCGACCAGCCGGACCGCCGCCTCCGCCAGGGATCCGGAGAGGAGCGATGCGCGTTCGGCATCGGAGGGGTCGCCACCCTCCGACACTGCCGTTGCGGCCGCGGTCGCACCCGCCGCCGCCTCGGTTGCGCCCGCTGCGGTCTCCGTTGTGCCCTCTCCCCCGGCCGGGTGGGTGGCGGCGCCCGGGGTCGCAGGCGCGAAGGAGGTCGACACCCGCCCGGCCGCGGCGAGGTCGAAGAAGCGGGCCAGCGGGGTCGCGGCCTGGTCGGCGACCCGGTGCATCTCCGCGAAGGTCGGCGCTCGCAGGGCGGCCGCCTCCTCCAGCAGCCAGCCGAAGAGGGCGGCGGTCGCCTGGGCGTCGCTGAGGGCCCGATGGGGGCGCTCATGGCGGAGGCCCAGCAGACGGGCCAGGGCCCCGAGATTGTGGCTGGCGGCGACCGGGAGCAGGATGCGGGCCAGCTCGAGGGTGTCGAACGCCTCGCGCCGCCCGAAGCTGGCGGGGACGAGCTGCGAGCAGAAGGCGAGGTCGAACGCCGAGCCGTGCCCGACCAGCTCGGCGCCCTCGCAGAAGCCGGCCAGCTGAGCCACCGCCTCCACCGGGCTGGGTTGACCGGCCAGGTCCGCAGAGCTGATCCCGGTCAGCCGCTGGACCCCGAGGGGCACCGGGATGCCCGGGTCGGCGAAGAGCTGCAGCTCGCCGACGGTGCGCCCGTTGAGACCGAACCGGACCGCCCCGACCTCGATGACGCGCTCGGTCTTGGCCGAGAGGCCGGTGGTCTCGAGGTCGAACGCCACGAGCTCGGGGGTCATCATGCCGCCGGTGGGGGCACTGAGCGGTAGTCGATGGTGCCGTCGAAGATCCCCCGCCGGGAGGCGGGGAGGACCTCGGCGATCCGCTGCATCAGCAGGTCGGCGATCTCTTGGTGGGAGGCGCGGGGGCCGGCCGGATCCTCCGCCGGGAGCGGGGCGGGCCGGCCGAAGCGGAGGTGCACCGGCACGCGACGGGGCCGCCGCGAGCCCAGCGGGAGAGCCTGCTCGGTGCCCCAGAGGCCCACCGGGAGCACCGGGACCCCCGCGGTACGGGCCAGGAATCCGGCACCCGGATGGGGACGCTGGAGCCGGCCGTCCGGGCTGCGATGCCCCTCCGGGTAGACGAGGACGGCGTGCCCCTGGTGGAGCAGGCCGAGGGCCTGCCGCAGAGCGGCTCGGTCGGGCGTGCCCCTGACCACCGGGAAGGCGTGGTACCCGACGATGAAGAAGCGCCCGACGGGGCTGCGGAAGTAGTCGCTCTTGGCCATGAAGAAGAGGTCGCGGCGAGGAAGCTGGGCGCCGGTGAACGGCGGATCGATGGTGCCGACGTGGTTGCTCACCACCAGCAGGCCGCCGTGGCGCGGGACGTTCTCGGCGCCGGTGACATCCATCTCGCCGTCCAGGATCGCGGCGCAGAGCAACCGCATCACCGCGGTCATCCATCGGTAGTTGAGGTCGGGCCCCGAGGGCGAGGTGTGGGTGCGGCTCACGACAGCCGCTCCGGGACGTCGATGCCGGCCGCGGCGCAGAGCTCGAGCGCCAGCGCGACCATCTGATCGATGCCCCCGGTGCCGGTGTCGATGACCACCGCGTCGGGCGCCGCCGCCATCGCCGGGGCGTCGCCGCGGTCCCGTCCGGAGATCTCGGACCTCAGCACCTCCGGGTCCACCGCCGCGCCCTGGCCGGCGAGCTGGGCGGCGCGGCGCGCGGCCCGGAGGTCCTCGCTCGCCTGGAGGTAGAGCTTGACCGCCGCCCCGGGGAACACCACCGTGCCGCAGTCCCGCCCCACCGCCACCGCACCGCCGGCCGCGGGGGCGCGCTGCAGGGCGAGCAGGTGGCGGCGCACCTCGGGGAGCTGGCTGACGGTGGTGAGCAGGGCGGCGTGGCGCGGATCGCGGATCTCGGCGGCGGGATCCACGCCGTTGACCCGCACCTCCCAGGATTCGTCGCCGGGCGCAGTGTTGACCTCGATGAGGGCGGCCCGCGCCACCTCGATGATCTGGGCGCGGTCGCCGGCTGTGAGCCCGGCACGCACCACCGCCACCGTGACGGCGCGATAGAAGAGGCCGGTGTCGATGAACGGCAGCCCGAGCTCGAGCGCGAGCCGGCGGCCCAGGGTGGTCTTGCCGCTCCCCGCCGGCCCGTCGACGGTCACGATCGCGGCGCTCACGGTGGGGTCATCCCGACGACCGCGTAGAGCGCCTCCAGCTCGCGCCGGGTCAGCGGCCGGGCCCGGCCCTCCTCGAGCTGTCCCAGCCGCAGCGGGCCGAGGCCGGTCCTGACCAGGTCGAGGACGGGAGCGTCGATGGCGGCACAGAGGCGCCGGAGCTCGCGCTTGCGCCCCTCCGCCAGGGTGACCTCGATGACGTCATCCCGGCGGGTGCCGGCGCGGCGGACCGTGAGCGGCCGGGCCAGGCCGTCCTCCAGCTCCACCCCCTCCTGGAGGCGGCGAAGATCTGCGGTGGTCAGGGCGCGCCCCAGGACCAGCCGGTAGCGTTTGACGACCCCGTAGCGCGGGTGGGTGAGGCGGTGAGCCAGGCTGCCGTCCGAGCTGAGCAGGAGCAGGCCCCGGCT
>DNAU01000226.1:5347-7673 GCA_003491925.1 Chloroflexota bacterium | reverse complement strand
TGGAAGACCCCACCGGAGAGGGCGACCACGCCGAGCCCGGTCGCGTCGCGGACCCGCCGGCAGGCGGCGACGACGCCGTCCGCCAGCCCGTTGTGGAAGCGGGCCGCCACCAAGGAGGCCGCAACCCCGGCGTGGATGTCGTCGACCACCGCGCGGATCAGCCCTCCGGTGGCGAGCTGGAAGGGGTCGCCCTCCGCGATGACGACGGGATACGCCGAGGTCTCGCCCGGATCCGCGAGCTGCTCGAGCTCCGCCGCCGCCTGGCCCTCGTAATTGATCCGATCCCGGACACCGAGGATCGCCGCGACAGCGTCGAAGAGGCGGCCAGCGCTGGTGGTGATCGGGCTGGAGGTCCCCGCCCGCGCCATCGCGATCACTGTGTCCCAGCGGTCGGCGTGGTCGCGCATCACGGCGAGCCCCGCGGGCACGTCCCCACCGAATGCCGCGTCGAGGTGCGTCGCCGCCATCCTCCACGGCTCCTTGATCGCCATGGCTCCCCCGGGCATCCGCACCGGCGCCAGGTGCCCGGCGCGCCGGAACGAGGTGAGGTCGGCGACCAGGACCTCGCCTCCCCACATCGAGCCGTCGGTGCCGAAGCCGAGGCCGTCGAAGGCGACCCCGATCACCGGTCCCACCTCCCCGTTGTCGGCGAGGCAGGCGGCCACGTGGGCGTGGTGGTGCTGGACCGCGACCCGCTCCACCCCCTCCAGGTCGAGGGCGTGCTTGGTGGAGAGGTACTCAGGATGCAGGTCGTGGGCGACCAGCTCGGGGCGCACCTCGAACAGCCGCATGAAGTGCTCGATCCCCTCGAGATAGGAGCGGAGCGTCTCGTAGTTCTCCAGGTCCCCGATGTGGTGCGACACGAAGGCCCACCGCCCCTTGGCCAGGCAGAAGGTGCTCTTGAGCTCGGCGCCACAGCCGAGCACCGGCCGGCGAAAGGGATGGGCGACGGTGACCGGCTGGGGGACGAATCCCCGCGAGCGTCGCAGCGGGGTCTCCCTCTCCCCCGCAACGCGGATCACGGAATCGTCGGTCCGCATGTGAATGGGACGGTCGTGGAGGAGGAAGGCGTCGGCGATCCCCCGCAGCCGGTCGAGCGCCTCCTCGTCCTGGTACGCGATGGGCTCATCGGAGACGTTGCCGCTGGTCAGGACGAAGGGGACGGTGAGCTCGCGCGCGATCAGGTGGTGGAGCGGGCTGTAGGGGAGCATCACCCCCAGGGAGCGGTTGCCGGGCGCCGCCGAGGGGGCGATCGCGTCGCCCGCCAGCCGGCGCAGGAGCACGATGGGACGGCGCGGGGAGGTGAGGGCGCGCGCCTCGGCGTCGCCGACCTCGCCGAGCAGACGGGCGGTCGCGAGATCGGCGACCATCAGGGCGAAGGGCTTGTCCTCGCGGTGCTTTCGCGCCCGCAGCGCCGCGACGGCCGCCTCCGAGGTGCCGAGAGTGGCGAGATGGTAGCCGCCCACACCCTTGATCGCCACCACCCTGCCGGCCCGGAGCAGCTCGACGGCCCCGCGGAGGGGGTCGCCGGCGAGGGGCGCGCGGTCGCGGTCGACCAGGCGCAGTGAAGGGCCGCAGGCGGGGCAGCAGACCGGCTGGGCGTGGAAGCGGCGGTCCCGCGGGTCGCTGTACTCTCGCGCGCATTCGGCGCACATGGCGAAGCCGGCCATGGTGGTGAGCGGCCGGTCATAGGGGACGTCTCGGATGATGGTGAAACGCGGCCCGCAGTCGGTGCAGTTGATGAAGGGATGGCGGAATCGCCGGTCCCGGGGATCGAACAGCTCCCGGAGGCAGGCGTCACAGGTCGCGGTGTCCGGGGAGATCAGCGTCTGATGCTCCCCGCCAGCGTCGCTCGCGACGATGGCGAACTCCCCGCCACCGGTGGGCGCGATGGGCTCGGCCTCGATGCGGTCGATCACCGCCAGGGGCGGGGCGTCGCTCTCGAGCCGGGTGCGAAAGCGGTCGAGGTCGGCCGGGGCGCCCTCCACCTCGATGAAGACGCCGGCCGCGTCGTTGCCCACCAGCCCGCCGAGCCCGAGCTCGGTGGCCGTCCGGTGGACGAAGGGGCGGAACCCGACCCCCTGGACCACGCCTTCCACCCGGAGGTGCAGGCGGCGAACGGACGCATCTCGCTCCTGGTCGGCCATCGTAGGTCCACCATATCGAGCCCGGCCCCCCGATGGCGTGGGACGTGGAGGCTCGGCCCGCCCGCCGCACGGTCAGGGCGGCCGCCGGCCGGGCCGGTTCCGTTCCGGACGGCCACCGAAGGTCCCGGCGACAGTCGGGGCGAGCGGCCCTGGTGGCGACCGCAATCGTTGGGCAAATT
>DNAU01000226.1:0-5292 GCA_003491925.1 Chloroflexota bacterium | reverse complement strand
GGGCAAATTAAGGAGAAGACATGACGGCGGCTGCCGCTGAGAGCCTCACCCCCCCGCCTCACGGTGGTCGTCTAGTGGCCGAGCGCCTCCGCGCCAATGGTGTGGAGGCGCTTTTCACACTCGGAGGCGGGCACATCGTCGAGCTGCTCGACGGCTGCGCCGACGAGGGGCTCCGGATCATCGGGATGCGTCACGAGGGCGCGGTCACCCAGGCGGCGGAGGGCTTCGCGTTCGCCACCGGCCGCCCCGGGGTCTGCGCGGTGACGGCCGGGCCCGGCTTCACCAACTCGGTGACCGGCTTCGCCGACGCCGCCGTCTCGAACGTGCCGCTGGTCATGATCGCCGGACGCACCGCCCTCAAGCGGCGCGGGCGCGGGGCGGTCCAGGACGTCGACCAGGAGGGGATGCTGGCCCCGATCGCCAAATGGCTGGCGGTCGCCTACAGCGCCCAGACCCTCCCTCGCCTCACCGACGAGGCCTTCCACCAGGCGGTCGCGGGCCGGCCCGGCGCGATCTACCTCGAGGTTCCCCACGACGTCTTCATGGCCCGGGTGCAGCCCCCGGCGGGCCCCTGGGGCTTCCCGACCCCTCCGCCCCGTTCGGCCGCCTCGCCGGCCGACCTGGAGCGCGCGATCGAGGCCCTCAGGACGGCCGCGCGGCCCATCGTCCTCGCCGGCGGGGGCGCCTTCTGGTCGGGAGCCGGCGAGGAGATCGCCGCCTTCTGCGCAGCGGCCGAGATCCCGGTGACCACGACCAGCTCCGCCCGGGGCTTGGTCGCGGACTCGCACCCCTGGTGCCTGGGCTCCCTGGTCCACGCCGGCACGGCGGTCGCCGCCGCGGACTGCGTGCTGGTGCTGGGCAGCGCCTTCAACGGCAACCTCGTCTACGGCGGGCCCCCGCTCTTCAACGAGGAGCAGACCCTGGTCCAGGTGGACATCGCCGCCGACCAGATCGGGGGCAGCCGGCGCGCCGACATCGCCGTCCAGGGCGACGTCCGCGAGGTGATGGCCCAGCTCACCCGCAGCGGGGTGCGCAGCCGCGACGGCCGCGCCTGGCTGGCCCAGGGTCGCGAGCTGCTCGAGATCTCGCGGGAGATGTGGGACCGGCAGGTCGACGACTACCGTGGTGATCTGGTCCACCCGGGCGCGCTGGCGCGCGAGGTCGCCAAATTCGCGCGCGAGAGCTGGGGCGGAGCCTCCACCCTGGTCGCCGATGGTGGCGACACCCTCACCTGGGCCCTCGCCTACTTCGACGCGGAGGCGCCGGGGCGGCTGCTCTCCACCACCACCGCGCTGGGCACGCTGGGGGTGGGCCTGCCATTTGCCCTGGCCGCGAAGGCGGCCCGGCCGGAGGAGCCGGTGGTCCTGCTCACCGGCGACGGCGCCTTTGGGCTCAGCGCGATGGAGATGGACACGGCGGCACGCTGCCACCTGCCGGTGATCGTGGTCGTCGCCAACAACGGCGGTTGGGGCGACGTCCGCCACCACCAGCGGGAGATGTACGGCAAGGAGGTCGCCAGCGTCCTCGCCGACACCCGCTACGACCGGCTCGCCGAGGCGCTCGGCTGCCACGGAGAGCGGGTCGAGCAGCTGGCCGATCTCCGACCTGCGCTGGAGCGCGCGGCTTCCGCCGGAGCGCCGGCGCTGATCGACGTCCGCACCGACCCCGACGTGCTCTCGGCGCTGCTCCGGGCGATGATGACGGTCGGGATCATGTAGCTCGCCCGACGGGCGGCGGGGACGGGAGGGGTCGCCGCTGCGGCCGTGTGCCGTTCGCCACCCGGGGTGTGGCGCGCAGTCAGGTCCCGACCGGGGTCAACCCGGCCGGCTTCACCGCCCGCACAAAGGCGCTGACGACCCGCCCGCTACCCGTGTCCGCTGTCGGGAGCGACGCGCTGGGACCCGGAGCGGACCCCGCGAGTCTCTCCGCCGTCAGGTCGCGGGTGACCCCCACCTCGATGCCGACGAAGCCGGCATCGGCGAGCAGGGTGCGGTATTGGTCCTCCTTCAGCGCCCCGGCCACACAGCCCACCCACATCTCGAGGTCGTGACGGACCTCGGGCGGCAGCTCGCCCTGGACGACGATGTCGGAGACGGCCAGACGCCCGTCCGGGCGCAGCACCCGGAAGGCCTCGCGCAGCACCCTCCCCTTGTCGTTGCTGAGGTTGATGACGCAGTTGGAGATCACGACGTCGACGCTCCGGTCGGCGAGCGGAACCTCCTCGATGGTCCCCTTCAGGAACCTCACGTTGACCGCGCCCTGCTCGGCGGCATTGCGCTCGGCGAGGGCCAGCATCTCGTCGGTCATGTCCAGGCCGTACGCGAACCCGGTGGGTCCCACCCGGCGAGCCGAGAGCAGGACGTCGATGCCGCCGCCGGACCCGAGGTCGAGCACGACCTCACCCGGGCGAAGCTCGGCCAGCGCGGTGGGATTGCCACAGCCGAGCGAGGCCCGCACCGCGTTCCCCGGAAGCTGACCCACCTCCTCGGCGGAGTAGTGGAGGTCCGGCGAGACGCTGACCTGGGCCGGCGCGGAGCAGCACTGGCCGCCGGACGAGACGTCGACGGGAGCCGGGGCAGAGCAGCACTCGCCGCCGGACGAGCAGCCGCAGCCACAGGCCGGTGCGGGAGCGGAGGCGCCCGCCTCGACGTCGGCCGCCCGTCCCCCCTCGGCCACGGCCTCGGCCGCCGCCGCGTAGCGGGCGCGCACCGCCTCGCGCAGCCGGTCCCCGTCCGCCTCCACCTCAGTCACAGCCGCACACGGGGCAATCGCAACAACGCCCGGGGCAATCGAAACAAACGCCCCGGGCAATCGAAGCAGCCCACACCGCGGCAGCGGCGGCCCCCGTCATCGGCGCTCTCCTTGCATTGACGTCTGTCGATCAATGAGCATGCTAGCACAACTCCATCGGCGTTTGTCAATGGGTAGAATCGACCGATGCCCAACATCACCGCCTCCACCCTCGATGCCCCCCCGCGGACCAAGGGCTGCTGCCAGCCGGTGGCCGGCCTGCTCCCCGAAGCCACCGCCGCCGAGCTGGCGCGCGTCTTCACCGCTCTCGACGACCCCACCCGGGTGCAGATGGTCCGGGTCCTGGCCGAGGCATCCGAGCCGGTCTGCGTCTGCGACTTCACCGCCGCGTTCGCGCTGTCCCAGCCCACCATCAGCCACCACCTCGCCAGGCTGCGCGAGGCAGGCGTGGTCACCTCGTCGCGGCGCGGCCTCTGGTCGTTCCACCAGCTCAACCCGGAGATGGCGCCGGCGGCCGCCGAGGCGGTGCGCATGATCCGCGCGGCAGGGCGCCCAGGCGCCGGCTGAGCCGCTCGGGGGGTGTGACGTGACCATGGGGAGGGAGCGCGTCTCTCTCCGGGTGATCGCCCGCGAGTGGGGACGGATCGGCTGCATCGGCTTCGGCGGACCGCCGACCCACATCGCGCTGCTCCGCCGCCTCTGCGTGACCGATCGGGGCTGGCTGTCGGCGAGCGACTTCGAGGACGGGATCGCGGCGACCAATCTCCTCCCCGGACCGGCCTCGACCCAGCTCTCGATCTTCTGCGCCTGGCGGCTCCGGGGTGCCATCGGCGGCCTGGTGGGGGGCCTCTGCTTCATCGTCCCCGGGCTGGTCCTGATCCTCGCCCTCTCCGCGCTCTTCCTGGCCGGCCACCCCCCCCGCGCGGTCGAGGGAGCGGCCGCGGGTGCGGGGGCGGCCGTCGCCGCGGTCGCCGTGAACGCCGCCCTCGGCCTCATGCCGGCAAGCTGGGGGCGCGCGGGCAGCCGGCGCGCGCAGCGGGGCCGCTGGGCGCTCTACGCGCTCTGCGGAGCGGCAGCCGCGGCAACCGTCGGGCCGTTCCTGGTGCTGGTCCTGCTCGCCGCCGGACTCGCCGAGGTGGCCGCTCGGGGCAGCTGGCCGCGACCGGCACCGGTGCTGCACAGCGTCGCCGCGGTGCCGCTGCTGGCGGTCGCCGCCGTGGGCGGCGTGGGCGGCGTGGGCGCGCTGGTCTGGGAGTCGTTCAAGGTCGGCGCCCTCTCCTACGGGGGCGGCTTCGTGATCGTCCCGCTCATGCAGCAGGACGTCGTCCACGTCTACCACTGGATGACCGGCGCCCAGTTCCTCAACGCGGTGGCTCTCGGCCAGATCACCCCCGGACCGGTGGTGCAGACCGTCGCGGTGGTCGGCTATGCGGCGGCGGGGCTGGGCGGTGGGCTGCTGGCGGCGGTGATCGCCTTCGCCCCCTCCTTCGCCTTCGTCCTCCTCGGCGGCCGGCACTTCGACCGGGTGCGCACCAGCCCAGCCGTCCAGGCGTTCCTGACCGGTGCCGGCCCCGCCGCGATCGGGGCGATCGCGGGTTCGGCCATCCCCCTCGGTCTCGAGCTCAGCCAGCTCTGGCAGGTGGGGGTGCTGGCCGCGGCGCTGGTCTGGATGCTCGCCCTGCGCCGGAACGTGGTGGTGGGACTGATCGCGGCCGCACTGATCGGTGTGGCCGCCTCGCTGGTCGGGGTCCCGGTCGGAGGCTGAGTCCTCGATCCCTCCCTGACCAGATTCCACCCGGCTCAGGGACGATCCCGATCAGAGTGCGGGTGGGGTGAGCCTCTCGATGGTCATATCGACCGCGTCGAGGGCGTGGCGAATCCGGGCCAGCGCATCCTCCACCCGGTCCCCCGGCAACGTGATGTACTGCTTCCACAGGCGGCCGGTTCGGAGCTGCGTGATCCGCCCGACCTCCGCATAGGCGCTCTCGAGATCGGCACAGATGCCCTCCAGGCCCGGCGTCGACTCCAGCTGCGCCCGGTTGCGGTCCCACGCCTTGGTTCGGAACACCTTCTCGGGCAGCCGTTCCCTGCCGAACGCCTCGTCGATCTGCCGCTCGACGTCGCCTAGCTCTGCCGCCAGGAGGCGCAGGACCGCAACGTGCTGCGCCGCGGGCGACACCTGACCGCTCCGTCCCCCGGACGGCGGAGCTCGTCGCCACCGCGCCAGCAGATCGGGCATCCTGGCCCCAGGCTAGCATCAGTTCGGAGCCTGCCGCTTCATCCCTCGAGCCCGACTCTCGTCGAGCTCCGTCACGTCAGGGCTCGCCAGCCGATGCCCCGCCGGCTCCACGCGACCTACGCGGTCGACCCGAGAGGCCGGGTCATCCCGCCGTTGCCTCCTGCGCTCCTTCGATCACTCGGGTGGCCGTTCAGAGGACGGCCCTCTCGACGCGGCCCTCGAGCCGTGCCACACTCCTCCGCGGGATGCCCTTCCTGGTATCAGCGGATGGTTTCCGGCTGCTGACCGGACCCCGTTCCCTG